>NZ_JASCXL010000054.1:0-64661 GCF_030010595.1 Streptomyces sp. CC224B
CCGGCACACCGTCTCCGCGGCCGCGATGACCTGCACCGCGGCCCTGGCGGGCACGGTCACCTGCCTGCTGACCCGCTGACGGGCACGCACCTTTACGGAACGGGTGCGGGCGGCCACTGAGCCGCCCGCACCCGTTCCGGCTTTCCGCGCCCCGAACAGAGGCTCATGCGCCGGCGGGCGCCGCCTCATGGCGGTCGGCGACGGGCGGCCGCCAGCCGTGGGTGAGGATGTCGAAGAGCTGCTCGACGGCCGCCCCGCGGTCCGGCCGGTGCTGGGCCAGGGTGGGGACCTCCAGGACGAAGCGGGCCAGGGCGGTGCAGGCCAGGTCGTCGTGGGCCACGCCGTACTCGTCGGCGACGGCCGCGCCGAGGGTGTCGGTGTGCCGGGTCCACATGCGTTCGGCGTAGGCGCGCAGCGCCGGGGTGGTGGCGACCAGCCGGGAGAACTCCTCCGCCTGGGGATGCGCGGCGACGGGGAGCCAGGTGCTGAGCACGTGGGCGCGCAGGGCGTCGAGGACGCTCTGCCCCGCGGGCCGCTCGCGCACGGCCGCGACCAGTCCCGCGTCCGTGCTCTCCTCCTGGTCGAAGACGAGGGCCTCCTTGCCGGGGAAGTGCTTGAAGACCGTGGCGGTCGACACGTCCGCGGTCTCGGCGATGTCCTTGATGCTCACCTGGTCGTAGCCGCGCTCCAGGAAGAGCCGGAGGGCGGCGTCGGCGATCGCCTGGCGCGTGGCGGCCTTCTTGCGCTCGCGGCGGCTGACAACGGGCTCGGTCATGCCGTGACCCTACCCGAAGGTGCCACGTGACAAACAGTTGTCACATTCTACTTTCCTTCATACTCTACTTTTCGAGTCAGGCGACCCGCGTGTTCCCCGGAGCCCGCGGGCCTCGGGCCGCGCCGTGTCGCCGAGGCGTCGCGGCCGCCCGCCCCACCCCAGCGAAGGACACCCTCATGACATCCCCGCACCCCCGCCAGGCCCGGATCCACGTCATCGGCGCCGGGCCCGGCGGCCTGGCCTGCGCCCGGATCCTCCAGCGGCACGGCATCTCCGTGACCGTCCACGAGCGCGACACCGGGCCCGACGCGCGCGACCAGGGCGGCACTCTGGACCTGCGTGCCGACAACGGCCAGGTCGCGCTGCGCGAAGCCGGTCTGCTCGACGAGTTCTTCGCGCTGGCCCGCCCGGAGGGACAGGAGATGCGCCGCCTCGACCCGTCGGGCGCGCTCCTCTCGCACCAACTCCCCGCGCCCGGCGCGCTGTTCAAACCGGAGATCGACCGGGGCCGCCTGCGCGGGCTGCTCCTCGGCTCCCTGCGGCCCGGCACGGTGCGCTGGGGCCAGGGCCTCGACCGCGTCGGCGGGCCCGCCCGGGGGCCGCGCGTGCTGCACTTCACCGACGGCACCACCGCCGAGGCCGACCTGGTGATCGGGGCGGACGGCGCCTTCTCGCGCGTCCGCCCGGCCGTCTCGCCGGCGGTCCCCGCGTACAGCGGCGTCAGCTTCCTGGAGGCGTGGTTCACCGACGTGGAGGCCCGCCACCCCGGCATCGCCGACCTGGTCGGCCAGGGCGGGGCGCACGCCGCCGACGGCGAACGCGGCCTGTTCGCCCAGCGCAACGGCGGCGGCCACATCCGCGTCTACCTCGTCCAGCGCGTCCCCGCCGACTGGATCACCGCGAGCGGCCTGACGGCCGAGGACACCGGCGCCCTCCGCGCCCGCCTCCGAAAGAGCTACGCCCACTGGTCGCCCCGCATGCGGCGGATGATCACGGACAACGACGGGCCTTACGTCGACCGCCCGATCTTCGCCCTGCCCGCGCCGCACACCTGGGCGCACGACCCGACGGTCACCCTGCTCGGCGACGCCGCCCACCTCATGCCGCCGCTGGGCGTCGGCGTCAACCTCGCCCTGCTCGACGCCAGCGACCTCGCCCTGGCGCTCGCGGGCGCCGCGACCGTCGACGACGCCCTCCACGCCTACGAGAGGACCATGCTGCCCCGCTCCGCCCGCACCGCCCGCGCCCTCGAAGGCGCCGCGGAGCACCTGCTGGCCGCCGACTGAGGTACGCGGCCGGTCCAGGCGGCCCCCGCGTAGGCCCCGTACGCGCAGCAGGTCAGGGCGACCGGGTGTCCCGGGGAAGAACGGCAGGTGGGCTTCATCACTGCCTCGTCGGTACGGGGGCGCTGCCCGCGGGGCCTCGCCCGCGGCGGTCGGGGGCCCCGGCCCGCCGGCCGCGCCGTGGCGGTCCCCGGGCGCACCCGCCCATTCCGCTCGCCCGTTTTCCCCGGCACAAGCACTGGTCACAGGCGTGAGGGGAGCACAGAGCGCATTCCGCTCGCGCCTGTCAGCCGCCCGTACGACCCACGCGGCCCACCCGGGCGCGCGCACGCGTTTCCGGCAGGGCGGGGCGCCGACGGCGAGCCGGTTCCGCTCCGCCGCCTCCGAGCCGCCGCGTGAGAGCGAACCCCATCGGGGAAGAAGTAGCGGCGATCGAAGGAGGCTGCCATGAACGGCGATGTGCTGGGCTTGGGGGATGTCCTGGCGGAGGCGGAAGAGGCCTCGCCGGTGGAGTCCGTCGATGTCGTGGCGCGAAACCTGCAGAAGCGGTTCGGGGCGGACCATGTGTCGTTCCTCCTCGTCGACCTGATCGGTGAGGAGCTGGTACGGCTCACCACGGCCGACGGGCCGGAGAGTGGGCACGACATGGAGCGCATGGCCCTGCGGGGCAGCGTGTACGAGAAGGTTCTGCGGTCCCAGCGGCCGCACGTCGAGCCGGACGGGAGGGGCGGCAAGCTCGTCGTCGCGCCGGTCACCAACCGCGGTGACTGCGTCGGCGTGCTTGAGGCGACGCTGCCGCTCGCCGACGACTCCGTCCTGCGCCAAGTGGAGGACGCCGCCCACGCGTTGGCGTACATCATCGTCACCGACCGGCGCTTCACCGACCTGTACCACCGGGCCCGGCGCACCACGACCACCAGTCTGGCCGCCGAGATCCAGCACCACCTGCTGCCGTCCGCGGCGTGCTGCGAGGGAGCGGAGTTCTCCGTCGCGGGCGGGCTCGTACCGGCCGACGACATCGGCGGCGACACCTACGACTACACCCTGGACCGCGAGGTCCTCCACCTGTCCATAACGGACGCCATGGGCCACGACACCGAGTCCGCGCTGCTCGCCACGCTGCTGCTCGGCGCGCTGCGCGGCGCCCGGCGGGCCGGGTGCGACATCGCGGACCAGGCCCACAGCGCGCACCGGGCCCTCCTCGACCACAAACGGGGCCTTGCCACAGGGCAGTTGCTGCGTGTCACCCTGGACGACGGCCGTGTCGAGCTGATCAACGCCGGCCATCCGAGACCGCTGCTCTTGCGCGACGGTGTCGTGGAGGAGCTGCCCCTGCGGCCCAATCTGCCCTTCGGCGTGGCCTCCCCCACGCCCGTCGTCTACCAGGTGCAGGAGCTGGAGCTGCTTCCGGGCGACCGGCTGCTCCTGCTCACCGACGGCATGCAGGAGCGGGCGGCCGCCGACGTGGACCTGCCCGCGCTCGTCCGCGAGACGCGGCACCTGCATCCGCGGGAGGCCGTCCGGGTCCTGGTCACCGCCGTCCGTGACGCCTGCGGCGGGCACCTCCAGGACGACGCGACGGTGCTGTGCCTGGACTGGCACGGGGCGCGGAACGCCGACCGGCACGTCGCCGTCAGGGACGGCGACCGGGGTCCCGCGCCGTCCCAGCCGGGAGACGCCGGCCCCGCCTAGGCCGTCGCCTCAGCGGCGCCGGGCCCTTTGATCTGCGGCGATCTTCGAACGGAAGGCTTACGACCGCTTGGAGCGGGAACGCGGAGGTCACCACCCCCGAAGTCCGGGGCAGTGTCGGAAGGAGTTGTCGTGTCGTTCCTCTGGGCCATCATCGCGGGGCTCATCGTCGGCCTGCTGGCGAAGCTGGTCGTTCCGGGGCGTCAGCCCATTCCCCTGTGGCTGACGGTCCTCCTGGGCATCGTCGGCGCCGTCGGGGGCAACGCGCTCGCGAGCGCCTTCGGTGTACGCGACACCGGCGGCATCGACTGGATCCGCCACGTCCTCCAGATCGGCATCGCGGCGGTCCTCATCGCCCTCGTCACGCCCATGTGGGCCCGACGACGCGCCTGACCCGCAGGAGGGCGGCGGGAGCCCCGATTCCCGCAGAACGGCTGGGGCAGCCAGGTACAGCGAGCGCTGTGTCTGACTGCCCCAGCCGTCCGTCGTGCGGGGCCGGTTCCCGGACGGTGCCTGCGGCTAGCGCGGCCTCACCGGGCCGCGGGCCGGCCGCCGGGCCGCGCCCCGGTCACCGGTCCCCGGGCCCGTCGGCGGCGACCACCGCGGCCTGTCCGCCCGTCAGCCGCACCAGCTCCGCGAACGTCGTACGGAAGACCGCGTGCGCGGCCCCCGCGCCCGCCCACACGTGCGGGTGCCCGGCCAGGGCGGCGTCGACGAGCGTGCGCACCGGGCGGGGGTGGCCCACGGGCGCCACTCCCCCGACCTCCTGGCCCGTGACCGCGAGGACGAAGGCGGGGTCGGCCCGGCGGATCCTGCCGCGTCCCACGCCCAGGAGCCCGGCGAGCAGGCGGGTGTCCACCCGGTGGGCGCCGCTGGTGAGGACGAGCAGCGGCGCGCCGCCGACGGCGAAGACGAGGCTGTTGGCGACCGCCCCCACCGCCCACCCGAGCCGGGCCGCCGCGGCCGCGGCCGTGGGAGCGGGGCCGTCGAGCTCCACGACCTCTCCGGCGGCACCGCTCGCGCGCAGCGCCGCGCGGACCCGGTCCACCCTCGCGGCGGGCCCGTCCGCCGCGAGGGTGGCGAGGTCCTCGCCGCTCACCGGTCCTGGTCCCGCCACTCGGTGGCGAGGACCGCCCACACCTGCGCGTCGTGGCGCTCGCCGCCGTACGGCCACGCCTCGCGCCGCACGCCCTCCAGGGTCATGCCGAGGCGCTTGGCCGCCGCTGCGCTGCGGTCGTTGTCGGCCCGGCAGTGCCACTCGGCCCGGTGCAGCCCCCGGGTCGTGAACGCCCAGTCCAGCAGCGCGTGGCAGGCGCGCGTGACCAGGCCGCGGCCCTCGGCGGACGGCTCCAGCCAGCAGCCGACCTCGCAGGAACCGGCGTCGGCGTCGAACGCGGTGAACATCACCCCGCCCACCAGGGCCCCCTCCCGCCAGATGCCGTAGAGGCGCGCGCCGTCGGCCGCCTGCCGCTCGGCGTAGCGCCGGAGCGTGGCCCGCGCGCCGTCGACGCCGTCGGTGACGAACGCGGCGCCGACCCACGGCCTGATGTGCTCGCGCGCCCGGTCCAGATGCGCGGCGAACTCCTCGGCGTGGCTGACCTCCAGCGGCCCCAGACGCGCGCCGTCGCGCAGCTCCAGCGAGAACATGTCGACCCCCTGTTCACATAACAAGCGTTACGGCAATGTACCGTGGCCGCATGCCACGCACCAAGGGAGATCACGAGGCCCGGCGGCGTGCCGTCTCGGAGGCGGTGTGGCAGGTCATGGCGGCCCGCGGCTTCGCCGGTCTGACGCTGCGCGCCGTCGCCACCGAGCTGGGCGCGACCACCGGCCTGCTCACGCACTACTTCCCCACCAAGCGCGCCCTGCTGGATTACGCGCTCGACCTGCTCGAACAGCGCACCCTGGCCCGCCCCCGGCGGCGCCCCGGCACCGGTCTGGCCGGCCTGCGGGACGCGCTGCTCGACATCCTGCCGCTGACCCCCGAGGCCACCGACCGGAACCGGATCTGGGTCTCCTCCTGGGACGCCGCGCTCTGCGACCCCGCGCTGAGCGCCGAGTACGCCCGCAAGTACGCCGCGAGCCGCGACCGGCTGAGGGAGCGGGTGGCCGCGGCCCAGGAGCTGGGCGAACTGCCCCCCGGCGACCCCGGTTCCGTCGCGGCCGCGGCACAGTCCTTCGTGCTCGGCCTGGTGGTGCAGGCGCTGTTCGCCCCGGCGGAGTTCCCGCCGGGGCGGCAGGTGGAGCTCCTGGACGGCTACCTGGACGGACTGGCCGCCGGGTCCGGTCCCGGGGCCGCTCCCCGGCACGCCCCCGAGCCCGGGCCGGGGGCTCCCGGGCCCGAGCGGTGAGTACCGGCGGCGTGCGCGGCGGCGCGTGAGCGCCACACCGGTTTCCTGGCGTTCGCATTCGTTGCGCCATCTTCACAAGGACGCGCTCATCGGGGGCGGCGGGGCGGGCACACGTCCTGAAGCCGTCAGCCGAAAGGGAGTTCGGCGTGCTTGTGGTAGCCATCCTGCTGTTGCCCGTGCTGGGGTTGCTCCTGTTCGCGATGGACCGCCTGGAGGACAGCCTCCTCAGGCCCACCGCGGCACGTCATGCGGGGCCCCGGCGACATCTGCGTCTGATCCCCGGGGGGAGGTCCGGGTCGGACGCCCGCCGCGGCCACCGCTCCCGGCGCGAGGACGCCGCGGCGCGGGAGGCGGCCTGACGCACCGGGCCGGTGCCACCGGTGATGTTTGCGGCTGCACAACTCTTCGTCCTCGGCGATAGTGAAGCGGAGTGGGGGTACCCGCCGCACGACGGCGCGCACCACGACGCGCGCCCCGAGGAAGAAGGCCACCACCATGAGCACTCGTACACGCGCGACCCGCACGGCCCGTACCCCGGTACAGCAGGCGGCGCTCCTCGTCGCGCTGGTATTCCTGCTGGTGGGGGTACTGGGGTTCATCCCCGGGGTCACCACGGACTACGACAGCATGAAGTTCGCCTCCCACGACTCCGGCGCCGAACTCCTGGGGATCTTCCAGATCTCCGTCCTGCACAACCTGGTCCACCTCGCGTTCGGTGTCGCGGGCCTCGCCCTCGCCCGCACCGCCTCCACCGCCCGGACGTTCCTGCTGGTGGGAGGCGCCATCTACCTGGTGCTCTGGCTGTACGGGCTGCTCGTCGACCACCACAGCAGCGCCAACTTCGTCCCGCTGAACAACGCTGACGACTGGCTGCACTTCGCCCTCGGCATCGGCATGATCGCGCTGGGCGCGCTGCTCACCCGCCGTTCCACCAGGACCGGCCTGGGCCGGTGACGGCCGTGCCCTCGACCGTCGGGAGCCGGACCGTGAGCACGAGGGAGCAGGTGCGGTAGGTCAACGCCGCTGATCCGGGCCGGGCGGGCCCGCGCCGGGGGCGTCACCCACGGGCCGCCCGGCCCGCGCCCGCGTTCACCCGAACGGCGGTATCCCCCGCCCCGGGTCCGGGCTCCCGAAGGCGCGTGACCGGGCGCCCCGGCGGTGCGGTGGCGCGACCCCACCGGTGTGCCAAGCCTGCGTGGGGCGCCCCCGCGCATGACGCGGACTGGACGCGTCCAAGGGGGGTACTCCGCTCACCCGATCCCCCACTCCCCACAGGAGGAACGATCGTGACCTTCAACCCGCTGGAGCAACGAGGCATCCCGCTGGACCGCCAGCTCCGCAACTGGCGCGAGCTCGACGTCAGGCCGATCGACCCCGACCACTGCGATCCGTACACGCGCTGCCGGATCATCACCATGAACGGGATCGAGGTGGAGGCGATCCTCTTCAGCCACCAGCTCGCGCGCAACACGGTCGACCCGGAGGTCAAGCGCCGGCTCGCCCGCGTCCGCTACATCGAGGCGCAGCAGCAGAAGGTGGTCAACTGGCTGCTGCCCGGCGTCTCGTCGGTCCTGGAGACGACGATCGCCTACGAGCAGGTCGCCGTGGACCTCACCGCGTGGGTGGCGCGCATGGAGCCGGACCCGTACCTGAAGCAGGCGTACCAGTTCGGCGTCCTGGAGGACTTCGACCACCTGTACCGGTACGCGAACCTGTACGAGATGATCGAGCACCGCAAGGCGGAGTCGATCGTGGACGGGCTCACCGAGGTCATCCCGGGCCGCCCGACCAAGTTCCACCACCGCGACCCGGTGGACAACGTGCGCGACCCGTACGCCAAGGACGAGACGAACCCGCTCTCCAAGCTGCACGCCCTGACGATCATGTCGGCCGAGCAGCAGACCATGAACTTCTACATGAACGTCGGCCCCACCTACATGGAGCCGATCGCCCGCCAGCTCTACCAGGAGATCGGGCTCATCGAGGAGGAGCACGTCACGCACTACGAGTCCCTGGTGGACCCGGGTGAGACCTGGTGGGAGCAGCTCGTCAACCACGAGTACAACGAGTGCTACCTCTACTACTCGTTCATGGAGCAGGAGAGCGACCCCCGGGTGAAGGCCGTCTGGGAGCTGCACCTGAACATGGAGCTGGAACACCTGCACCAGGCCTGCGACCTGATGCGCCGTCACGACGGGCGCGAGCCGGAGTCGGTGCTGGCCCCGGAGCTGCCCAACGTGCTGACCTTCGAGCCCAACAAGGCCTACGTGCGCGAACTGCTCGACACGCAGATCGACCTCACCACGCTGGGCGCGGGCTACGTCCGCGAGGCCCACGAGCGCTTCGAGAAGATGCAGGAGGAGATCCACGGCGGCGAGGAGCCGCCCAGCGAGCGGGTCATGGCGGAACACGACGCCATGTTCGGCCGCGAGTACCGCGTGCAGACCGAGGGTGAGCACCCCGACCCCGCGCTGCGGGAGAAGTAGGAGGCTGCCGACATGGCCGAGCTCACGACCCCGCAGGCCGGTGACGACCACGTCCAGGACACCGACGTGGTGTCCCTGCTGATGCGCCAGCACGGCGACATCCGCAACCTCTTCGACGAGGTCGAGGCGTCCGTCGGCGACGAGCGCCGGGACGCCTTCCGGCGCCTGGTGCGGCTGCTCGCCGTGCACGAGACCGCCGAGGAGGAGGTCGTCCACCCCTTCGCCCGCCGGGGGCTCGCAGGCGGCGAGCAGGTCGTCGAGGACCGGCTCGCCGAGGAGAAGGCCGCCAAGGAGACCCTCGCGGCCCTCGACGACGTGGACACCGACGACCCGAAGTTCATGCCGCAGCTCCTCGCGCTGCGCGCGGACGTGCAGGAGCACGCCCGGGCCGAGGAGCGCTACGAGTTCACCCACATCCGCCGCAGCACCGACGTCACGAACCTGGCCGCGATGGCCAAGGCGGTCAAGGCCGCCGAGGCCATGGCGCCCACCCGGCCCCACCCCGGGGTGGAGTCGGGCGCGGCCAACATGACGCTCGGTCCCGTCGCGGCGCTGATGGACCGGACGAAGGACGCCGTCCGCCGGGCCATGGGCAAGGACGGCTGAGCGGGCACACCCGTCATGAGCGGCGGCCCGGCGGGAGAACCCTCCCGCCGGGCCGTCGCGCGCGTCCCCCGCGCCGGCGGCCGCGCGGCCCCCTCACGCGGCGGCGGCCGGGGACCGGCCCGTGCCGTACGGCGCGCCGCGGGCACGGCGGCGGCGCGCGCGGCCCGTGGCGACGTACCAGCCCGTGGCGATGACGGTGGCGAGGGCGGCCTCGACGAGGTCGCCGCCGTAGTACATGAGCTGGGCCCCGGTGTGCAGGTCGCCGGCGGCGTAGGCGGTGCCCGGCGGCGGCGTGGCGTACAGGCTCTTGGCGAGGACGGCGTGGGCCCAGCCCGCGGCCAGCAGCGTGGCGCCGCGCCGCAGCGGGCCCCGGCGCCGCCGCACCGGGTCGAGCTGGCAGACGGCGAAGGTGAAGAGCAGCCCGGCGGCCAGGACGTGCGCGTGCACGAGGGCGCCGAGCAGCGGGTGGTGCGCGGCCTGCGCCGACAGCGGGGTGCGGTACAGCAGCCACAGGCCCCCGATGTCCAGGACCGCGGCCAGGGGCGGGAAGAGCAGTACGCCGACGGGCCGGGAGTGCGCCACGGCCAGCAGGGCGCGGCGGGCGGGGGAGCCGCCGGGCAGGGCGCGCAGGACGAGCGTGAGGGGGCGGCCCAGGACGAGGAGCAGCGGCGCGGCCATGGCGACCGTGAGGTGCTGGGCCATGTGGGCGGTGAACGGCCCGCCGGGCAGGGTGCCGGTGAGGGCGAGGGCCAGGGCGGCGCAGCCGGCGGTGAAGCACAGGTCCCGGTGGCGGGGCCAGGCGTCGCCGCGCCCGCGCAGCCGGGCGGCCGCCGTCGGATAGGCCAGGGCGGCCAGCAGCGCGACCGAGGCGACGACGGCCCCGAAGACGCCGGTGCCGCCGTGACCGGCGTGCGCGGGGGCCTGGGCGAGGGCGTGGGTGTGGGCGTGTGCGCAGGCGTCCGGGTGGGCGAGCGTGAGGATCATGCCGTCGGCCGGTCCGGGTTCCCGTACGGGTCACGGTCCGGCCCCTGGTCCCGGTCGCGGCGCCCGGCCCGTACGGCCAGGGCGGCACCGGCGAGGAGCAGGACGAGGCCGCCGGTGTTCCACGCCACGTCGTAGCCCGTGATGTCGACGCCGTAGCGGACCTGGTGCAGGCGCAGCAGCTTGTGGTCGACGATCCCGTCGAAGAGCTGGAAGGCGCCGAGGCCGAGGAGGAAGCCGGCCACGCCGTGGGCGGGGGCCAGGGCGCGGCGGCGGCGCAGGTCGGCGTAGAGGAAGAACCCGGCGACCAGGCCGAGCAGTTCGGCGGTGTGCAGCAGGCCGTCGGAGAGCAGGGCGACGCCCCGGGTGGAGCGGTCGTAGAAGTGGTGCCAGTGCAGGATCTGGTGGAAGACCACCTCGTCGAGGGCGGCCATCAGGGCCGCGCCGATGAGCGCGCAGACGGCCAGGGACCGCCTCGGGAGCGGGCTGTCGGCGGTGGGGGCGGGGCGGGCCGGTTCGCTGCTCATCGGCGGCTGGTCTCCCTCTCGTCGCGGGCGGCTGTCGTCGGGCGCGCGCCTGCGCCCGGGGCGCGCCCCCGGGGGTCGGCACGCGTCCCCCGGGGGCGCGCCCGGCTGTCGGCACGTGTACCCCGGGCGCGCCCCGGTCGTCGGCCCCGCGCCCCATACGGGGGGCGGGCCGCAGCCGCGCGGGTAGCGGCGGCGCCGGGCGGGCGGGGGGAACCCGGTGCAGGGGTACCCGTGGCGGCATGAGCAAACGTGCACTGTGGCAAGGACTCGCGGCCGGGGCGGTCGGCGTGGCGGTGATGACGCTGGGCGAGAAGGCGGAGCAGCGTCTGACCGGGCGGCCCGACTCCCATGTGCCCGCGCGCACCCTGGAGCGCCTGACGGGCCTGCCCGAGCGGCCGGGCGGCCGGCAGCCGCGGGCGGTGAACTGGGCGATGCACTACGGGCAGGGCGTGCTGCTCGGGGTGCTGCGGTCGGTGATGGCGCACGCGGGGCTGCGCGGTCCTGTGGCGTCGGCGAAGTTCACCGTGGTGCGGCTGACCAACGACCAGATCCTGGAGAACGCCACCGGCGTCGGCGCGCCGCCGCAGACCTGGCCGCGCGCGGAACTGGCGGTGGACCTGCTGCACAAGGCGGTCTACGCCTTCGCCACCGGCGCCGTCGCGGACGCCCTCGCCGCCCGCTCCGGCCCCGGCCCCGGACAGCGGCACGCGGCCGCCCGTCCCGGCCGCCGCACCGGCGTGGGACCGCTGCCCCGCCGCGAGGCGTACGGACGGTGAGTGAGGGGTCGTCACCCGGTGGCCGGGGAGCGGCCGGTGCGGCCCCGTGCGTGCGGCGGCCTTCGGAAGGCAGGCGGTGGAAGGCGCCTGGCACGCGGCGGGAGGCGCGCGGGCCGACGGAAAGCGCCTGGCAGGCGGCGGAAGGCGCGCGGGACTGCGGAAGGCGGCGGGAGGCGCGCGGCGGGCGGTCCTACCGGCTCGGCCTCAGCGCGGCGGGGCCTCCTCCGGGCCCGGCACGCGCACGACGAGGACGGCGACGTCGTCGTCGTTGTCGGGCGGCCGGGCGCGCTCCAGGAGGACGTCGGTGAAGGTTTCGAGGGAGTGCCCGGCGAGGGCCGCGGCGTGCCCGCGGAGCCGCTCCAGGCCGTCGTCGATGGGGTTGCGGGGCGACTCGACGAGCCCGTCCGTGTACAGCACCAGCGTCGACAGCGGCGGCAGCGTGACGGTGGCGTCGGCGCGGCGGCTTTCGGCGTGGGTGCCCAGCAGGATGCCCTGTCCGCCGCCGAGGTAGCGGGCCGTGCCGTCGGGCGTGACCAGGAGGGGCGGCGGGTGCCCGGCGTTCGTCCACCGCAGCTCCCAGCCCTCGTCGGGCCGGGGTGTCAGGTGGCCGAGGACCATGGTGGCGATGCCGACGTCCGTGATGTGCGGCAGGGCCTGGTCGAACCGGGTGACGACGCCGCTGGGCGGGCCCGCCTGCGACCAGGCGTAGGCCCGCAGGATGTTGCGGAGCTGGGCCATGTCGGCCGCGGCGTCCAGGTCGTGTCCGGCGACGTCCCCGATGACCAGGGCGAGGGCCTGGTCCGGCAGGCGGAAGACGTCGTACCAGTCGCCGCCCACCTGGGAGGCGTGCGGCGCGGCCAGGTAGCGGGCCGTCATGCGCAGGCCGGGCACCCGGGGCAGCTGCGGCAGCAGATGGCGCTGCATGGTCTCGGCGACCTTGCGCTGCCGCTGGTAGAGGCGGGCGTTCTCCAGCGCGAGACCGGCCCGGCGGGTGATGTCCTCCAGGAGCGGGATCTCGGCCACGGTGAAGGGCTCGGGCCGCTTCGACCGGCCGAGCGTGAGGGCGCCGAGCACCTCGCGCAGACTGCTGATGGGCGCGACGACCGCGGAGTGCATGCCGGTGACGTCGAAGAGCCTGCGCTGCTCGACGGCGACGTCGGAGTCCGGCGGGCCCTGGTACGTCAGCGGGGTCGCCAGCGTCGAGCCCGCGCCGCGCAGCGCGCGGGACAGGGGCAGCGGCGAGGTCTCCGGCACCGGCAGCATGGCCCCCTGGAGGTCCTCCCTGCGCGTGATCCGTCCGCCCTCGCCGCAGGCGACCAGGGCGCGCTGCACCTCGCCGCTGTCGGTCATCAAGTCGATCACGACCCAGTCCGCCAGCAGGGGGACGACGAGGCGGACGAGCCGGTCCAGGGCCTCGTTGATGTCCAGGGTGGCGGTGAGCTGCGTGGTGGTCTCGGCGAGCAGGGCCAGGCGCTCCAGTTCGGTGAGCCCTCCCCCCTGGTAGTCCGCCACCAGCAGCGGAACGCCGGTGGGTTCGTTCGGGTGGAACACCGCCAGCGCCCCGGTGTCGTGCGGGGTGAGCCGCAGCGGCACCACCAGCCACGACACGGTCAGCAGCGAGCCGTCGCCGCGTGCGAAGTAGCCCACGTCCCGCTGGCACGCCCGGCTCGTGACGAAGGCCTCCATCATCGGGCACCGGCTGCGGGGCAGGGCCATCCCGTTGGCCTGCCGGTGCAGCAGGTCGTGCGCGTCCCGGCCGAGCATGTCCGCCGCACGGCGGCCGAGGAGGGCCTCGGCCTGCGTGTTCACGGCGAGGACGGCGCCGTCGGCGTCCACCGCGTAGGCGCCGGCGCCGAGGCGGTCCAGGGTCCTGCTCAGCAGGCGCCGTACCGTGCCGGAGCGCTCCTGGCCGCCGGTCGGATCGGACGGAACGTGCATGCCTGTGCCTCCACGCCTCGTAGCGGCCCCGCGCTCGCTGCCCGGCCACCGGGACGGGCGCCGGCGGCGGGAGCGCCCGCGCGGGCGTCGCCCCCGTGCCGAGGACGGCTGGGCAACCACAGAAATGTACAGGGCCGGAACGAGTCTGCCGCGTGCCGCGGAGGCGCGTACGGCGGCCGGGTCCGCGCGGCGCCACCGTGTGGCACCCCGCCGCGGGCGGACGTACGTTGCCCGGAGGCGGTCCTCGTCGCCGGTCCGCCGGGAGCCGGGCGCCACCGGCACGGCGCCGGGCGGCGCGAGGGTTGGTCCCGTGCGGCGGGGGCACCCGGGATGTCCAGGAGCCAGGGGGACGACAGGAGGTAGTTGTGGCCGTTCGCCACCGACTGATCAAGAGCCCGCCGGCCGACGTCTGGGCCGTGCTGGCCGACGGCAACCGGTACGCCGAGTGGGTCGTGGGGACCGCGTCGTCCCGGCCCGTGCACGGCCGGTGGCCGCACAAGGACGCGGCCATCGCCTACGAGGTGCGCCTCGGCCCCCTCCGGCTCTCCAGCGAGACGGTCGTGCGCCGCTGCGAGGAGGGCTCCGTCCTGGAGCTGGAGGCCAAGGCCGGTCCACTCGGCACGGCGCGCATCGCCATAGAGCTGCGCCCGTGGGGCGACCACTGCCTGGTGGTCTTCGACGAGCACCCGCTGCAGGGCGCGGGCGGGCGGCTGCACAACGCCGGGTTCGAGGCGCTGATCCAGCTGCGCCACCGTGCGATGCTCGGCCGCCTCGCCCGGCTGTGCGAGCACGACGCGCGGGACGGGCGGTCCGCCGGGGACGCCGCGGGCGCCGGTGCCGCCACCGGCCACGGGAGGGGACCGGCCCATGCCTGACGCCGTGGTCGTCGGCGCGGGCCCCAACGGGCTCGTGGCCGCCAACCTGCTGGCCGACGCCGGGTGGAGCGTACGGGTGCTTGAGGCCCAGCCGGAGCCCGGGGGCGCCGTGCGCCACGACAGCGGCGTCGACCCCGACTTCGTCAGCGACCTCTTCAGCTCCTTCTACCCGCTGGCCGCCGCCTCGCCGGTGCTGGCCCGGCTGCGCCTGGAGGACTACGGGCTGCGCTGGTCCCACGCCCCCGCCGTCCTGGCGCACCCCCTCACCGACGGGCGCTGCGCCGTGCTCGACCGGAACGTCGCCACGACCGCCGCGTCGCTCGACGCCTTCGCGCCGGGCGACGGGGCCGCCTGGATCCGGCTGCACGACGTGTGGCAGGACCTGCGCTCCGCCCTCATCGACGCCCTGTTCACGCCCTTCCCGCCGGTGCGCGCCGGCTCCCGGCTGGCCCTGAAGCTGCGGGCGGGCGGCGGGCTTCGCATGGCGCGCTCCCTGGTGCTGCCGGTGCGCCGCCTGGGCGAGGAGGAGTTCCGCGCGGAGGGCGGGCGGCTGCTCCTGGCCGGCAACGCGCTGCACGCCGACCTCGCGCCCGAGGCGGCCGGCAGCGGCGGCTACGGCTGGCTCATGTCGATGCTCGGGCAGAGCTACGGCTTCCCCGTGCCGGTCGGCGGCTCCGGCGCCCTGACCCAGGCGCTGATCGGGCGCCTGAACGCCCGCGGCGGCAGCGTGCACTGCGGGCAGCGGGTGGAGCGGATCGTCGTACGGAACGGGCGGGCGGTGGGCGTGCGCACGGCGGCCGGGGACGCGGTGCCCGCCCGGCGCGCGGTGCTCGCGGACGTGTCGGTGCCCGCCCTGTACGGGGAGCTGGTCGAGCCGGAGCACCTGCCCGGGCAGGTCCTGGAGGACCTGCGCCGCTTCCAGTGGGACTTCGCGACGTTCAAGGTGGACTGGGCGCTCGACGGTCCGGTGCCCTGGCAGGCGGAGCAGGCCGCCCGCGCCGGCACCGTCCACCTGGCCGACGGTGTGGACGAGCTGACCCGGTTCGCCGCCCAGATCTCCATGGGCCGGATCCCGGACCGCCCCTTCCTGCTGTTCGGCCAGATGACCACCTCCGACGCGTCCCGCTCCCCGCGGGGCACCGAGTCCGCCTGGGCGTACACCCACGTGCCGCACCAGGTCCGCGGGGACGCCGCCGACGACGGCCTCACCGGCGCCTGGGACGCCAAGGAGCAGGAGCTGATGGCCGAGCGGGTCGAGCGCCAGGTCGAGCGGTTCGCGCCGGGCTTCCGGAACCTGGTCCGCGCCCGGCGGATCCTGGCGCCGCCGACGCTGCAGTCCATGGACGCCAACCTCGCCGGGGGCGCCATCAACGGCGGTACGACCGCCCTCCACCAGCAGCTCTTCTTCCGGCCGCTGCCGGGCACGGGACGCCCCGAGACGCCCGTGGCGGGGCTGTACCTGGCGTCCTCGGGCGCGCACCCCGGCGGCGGCGTGCACGGCGCGCCCGGCGCCAACGCCGCGCGGGCCGCGCTCCGCCGCCGCCGCTTCCCCGCCCTGGCCGGTACGCAGCGGCTCCTCGCCCGCCGCGACCGCACGGGCCGCAAGCTGTAGGGGGAACTCATGGACACCGGTCCGCTGCGCGGCCGGACGGTCGTGGTGACGGGGGCCGCCCGCGGGATCGGCGCGGCCCTCGCGCACGAGCTGGCGCGGCGGGGCGCGCACGTCGCCCTGCTCGGCCACGAGCGGGAGGGCCTGGAGGCCACGGCCGCCGCCCTGCCGGGCCCCTCCCTGGCCGTCGAGGCCGACGTCACCGACCTCGGCGCCCTGCGGGCCGCGGCGCGGGAGGTGCGCGAGCGCCTGGCTCCCCCGTCCGCCGTGGTCGCCAACGCCGGGATCGCGGCGGGCGGCCCCTTCCTGGCCAGCGACCCGGAGGGCTGGCGGCGTGTGCTCGACGTGAACGTCGTGGGCAGCGCCCACACGGCCCGCGCCTTCCTTCCCGACCTGCTCGCCACGTCGGGCTACTTCCTCCAGATCGCCTCGGTGGCCGCGTTCGGCGGCGCCCCGCTGCTCAGCGCCTACTCCGTGTCCAAGGCCGGGGTGGAGGCCTTCGCGCACACGCTGCGGGCCGAGACGGCGCACCGGGGCGTCGCGGTGGGCATCGCCTACCTCAACTGGGTGGACACCGCCATGCTGGGCGGCGTCGAGGAGCACGGCGCGCTGCGCGGCCTGCGGGCGAGCATGCCGCCGCCCGCGCGCGGGTCCACGGGCGCGGGCACCGTGGCGGCGCGCCTCGCGCGGGCCGTGGAGCGGCGCCGCACCGCGGTGTACGTGCCGGGCTGGCTGCGGCTCGTGCAGCCGGTGCGGGCGGCGCTGCCCCCGGTGGTGCTGCGGGTGGCCCGGCGGCGCGTGCCCCGCATCGAGGCGGCAGCGCCGTTCCGGGACACGGGCCCGCTCGGGGCCGGGGGGCGCGCGGACGAGCCGGGAGCGGACCGGTGGTGACCTCCCGCCGGTCGGCGCCCGGCGCCGTACGTGCCGGTCCAGAGGGGCGTACCGGCTCGCGTGCGTCTCGCCGCGGGGGCGGACCCTCGGGACCACGGAGGTCTACGCCGGGCGCGGGGAGACCGTCGACGTCGGCGGCATCCGCGACGTGGCGAGGGTGAGCAGCAGGAGCAGCCCGCCGAAGGTGAGGTAGGGCACCGCGTCCGGGAGCCGTTCGAGCAGCAGGCCCGCGAGCGCCGAGCCGAGCGGGGGCGCCGCGAGCAGCAGCAGCGCGATGCCGCTGTGCACACGGCCCTGCAAGGTGTCGGGGGTGCGCACGACCTGGGCGTACGTCATGACGGAGCCGGACGCGGCGACGGCGGTCGCGCACACGGCGAGCAGCGGGGCGAGGGCGGCCGGGGCCGCGCTGAGCGCCATCGGCGGCACCACGAGCGAGCACACCGCGCCGCTCGCCAGGAGCACGGTGCGGTACGGGACCCGGTCGACGAGGCGCGGCGCGAGCAGCGCCCCGGCCAGCGCCCCGGCGGCCCAGCAGTCGTAGAGGAGGCCGATGGTGAGGCTGGAGGTGCCGTGCTCCCGGCTGACCACGACGACGGTGAGGGCGATGCCGTCGACGGCGAAGGCCTGTGCGGAGGCGACGAGGGTGAGGCGGCGCAGCACCTGGTCGCGCCAGAGGAAGCGGACGCCGTCGCGGAACGCCGCCCACCAGCGCGGGCCTGCCCGTTCGGCGGCGTCGAGCGGGGTGCGCAGGGCGTGCACGGTGGCCGCGGAGACCAGGAACGAGGCGGCGTTCAGCCAGAACGGCAGGCTCCGCTCGACGGTGAACAGGGCGCCGCCCGCGAGCGGCCCGAGCAGCGCGGCGAGCTGTCCGCGCACCCGGGTGACGGCGAGCGCGGTGGCGAGCCGGTCGGCCGGGACGAGCTTGGGCAGCGAGGCGAGCCCGGCCGTGCTGAACGGTGCGGTGAGCAGCCCGAGCAGCACCCCGGCGCCGAAGAGGACCGGCAGGGTGGTGTGGCCGAGGGCGACGGCGGCCGCGAAGGCGGCGCTGACGGCCACGCGGCCGTACTCGCACCACAGCATGAGGGCGCGCCGGTCGCAGCGGTCGGCGAGGGTGCCCGCCGCCAGGCACGCCACGGCGACGGCGCCCGTCCACACGGCCTCCACCAGGCCCACCCGCAGCGGTGACCCGGTCTCGGCGAGGACGAGGAGGGGCAGGGTGAGCGCGGCGGCGCCGGTGCCGAGCGCGGACAGGCCCTGCCCCCACAGCAGGAGCTGGAAGTCGCGGTTGCGCAGCAGGCGGTGGCGCGTCTTCGGGGTTCCGGTGGTGGTCACGGGGCCGTGGTCAGGAAGGGCAGCGCGTGTGCTGTGTCGCCGGTGTGCGCGGCGTGGGCGGCGAGCAGGACGCCCGCGGTGCCGGTGGCGAGGTCCATCGACAGGCGCAGCCGGCCGTCGAGGGCGAACGCGGGGCGCCTCCGGTGGCGCACGGCGTGCAGGGCGAGGGACCGCAGGTGCGGCGCGGTGGGCGCGCCGAGGTGGGCGCAGGCGAGCAGGACGCCCGCCTGGCCGGACAACAGGCCCGCGTTCAGCAGCAGTTCGGTGTCGAGGCCGTCCCGGACGCGGTCGCGGACCCCGGCCAGGTGCGGGTCGTCGCGCACGCGCAGGTACGCGTCGAGGGCGAGGCCGATGCCCGCGCTGCCGTGGCCGAGGCCGGTGTCCCAGCGCGGTCCGCTGCGCGCCTGGAGGCGGTTCCCCCGGGGGACGCCCAGGCGGCCGAGGTCCCGGGCCAGGGCCGTTTCGGCGTGCCGCAGCCAGGAGGGGTCGCCCGTGGCCGTGTACAGGCGGGTGAGGAACAGGGCCGGGCCGGACCAGCCGTGCAGCAGGCCGGGGGTGCCCGGGTCGGCGCCGAGCCGGTGGACCAGTTCGCGGCCGAGGGCGACCGCCCGGCCGGTGCCGCTTTCCCGCCCGCCGTCCGCGGCGTCGAAGTGCAGCAGGGTGAGGCCGATGCCGGCGAGGCCGCCGAAGAGCCCGGAGCCGCAGCGGCGCAGGTCGAACGCGTCGAGCCGGTCCAGGGCCGCGCGGGCCTCGGCGCGCAGGCCGAGTTCGTCGAGGACGTACGCGACACCGGCCACGCCGTCGTACAGGCCGGGGCGCGGCCACCGGGTGCGGCGGGCGGCGCGGACGAGCCAGGCGGTGTGCTCCGCGAAGCCGGGGTGGCCGGCGCGGCCCGTGCGGTGCAGGGCGTGCAGCACCCCGGCCGCGCCGTACGCGAACGCGGCGCCCTGGTGGTCGAACTGCCGCACGTCGCCCGGGAAGAGCCGGTCCTCCCGGTCGGGTGTCGCACTGGCGGTGATCGCGTCGCGCAGGCCGTCGAGGAGGGCGTCCCGGTCGCCGTCCTCACCCCAGCCGGGCGCCTGCGCCGCGTCCGGTGTCCCCGCGTGCGGCGTGTCGTCGTACGCCACTCCTGTGTGCGGCGGGTACGACGTGTCCCCTGTGTACGGCGGCTCCGCGTTGGGCGGGGGTGTGAGGCGGCGCAGCAGTGCGGGGGCGAAGTCGTCGGAGACGGGGAAGCGGCGCGCGGCCGCCGCGACGAGCTGGCGGTGCTTGCCCGGGTCGCCGGGGTCGTGCGAGCCGCCGGGCGCGAACCGCAGGAGTTCCGTCAGCGGCAGGTACAGCGCGAGCCGGACGCAGGCCAGGGCGTACGCGTCGGCGGCGAGGCCCGTGGGGGCCCAGGGGGCGCTGAACCCCTCGGTGGCCAGGGCGGGCCGGGCACCGGTCTCGTGGACGTCGTGGGCGGTCTCGAAGTCCACGAGGCACACCGAGCCGTCGGGGCGGACCATGACGTTGCCGGGCTTGAGGTCGCCGAACACGACGCCGCGCGCGTGCAGCGCGGCCAGGGCCTCCTCGACGCGCGTGTACGTGGTGTGCGCCCACGCGGCGTAGGCGGCGACCTCGTCCTCGGTGGGGCCGGGGCGCAGCAGCGGGTGGCGGCGGCCGACGGCCTCGTGCAGCGGCTCGCCCTCGACGAACTCCTGGACGAGGAAGTGGTGTTCCCAGTGGCGCAGGCGCCCGTACGCCTTCGGGGCGCGGCCGCCGAGGCCGTCAAGGCGCTCCAGCGTCGCGTGTTCGCGGACGAGCCGGGCCACGGCGTCGGCGCCGTGCAGGTCGAGGCCGGCGTGCGGGCGGGCCTCGCGCAGGACGACCGTGCGGCCCGTGTCCCGTTCCACCGCGCGGTAGACCCCGCCGCCGTTGCTGAACCGGAGCACCTTCTCCACGCGGAAGGGGAACTCGCCCGCGCGTTCGGCCCGGGCGGCGTCGATCTGCTCCTGGACGAACGCCGGGACCTCCACCCAGTCGGGCACCTGGAAGGAGGCGCCGCGCGTGTCCGGGACGAGCGTGCCGTCGGGCCGCTCCACCGCGGCCACGTACGCGCCCTGGGGCGAGAAGCAGTAGCGCTCCTCGAAGGCGCCGTAGCGCACGAACAGCGGTCCCGCGCCCCAGCGCAGGTCGTTGAGGACGTAGGGCCCCTCGACGCCGTGCAGGAGCGTGGACAGCTCCTTGAGGGTGAGGTCGAGCACGGTCTCGTCGGCCGGGTAGAGGGTGACGAGCTTGCCGCCGGAGGAGCGGGGCGCGGGCTTGCCGTCGACCTGGTGGAGGATGGCCGTGCCGCGCAGGAACTTGAACGCGATGCGGTGGGCGACGCAGTACTCCCAGACGGTGTCGACGACCCGCTCGGCGTCGGCCAGGGTCGCCGAGGCGTGCACCTTCCAGCCCTGCCGGGGCAGTCGGGCGCCGGTGGGGCGGAGGTTGACCCAGGTGCCCCGGTCGAGGCGGTCCCAGCCGTCCGGCGCGGGGGCGCGGGTGCGGGCGAACCACGTGGTCGCGTCGTCGAGGTGCTCCGGCCCGTCGGCGAACAGCGGGGCCGTGGCCGGGGCGGCGCCCGGCGGGGTGGCGTCCGGATGGCTCATGGGGCGTTGCGCTTCCTTCCGTGCCCGGGGTCGGGCGGTCGCGGCCAGGGCATCGCCGTCGGCCGCCCGACCCCTCATCTCAGTGGCGCCGTGGCGCTCAGAGGAACGCGAAACCGCTCGCGCTGCTGCCGGAGTTGCAAGGCCACAGCGACAGGGTGTCCTCCTCCAGCTCCTGGAGTTCGAGGATGTCGGTCATGGGTTCACCTCCTTTCGGATGTCCGGTCGGGCGGCCGACCGCGGCTGGAGGTGCGGCAGGGCCGTCGCCCCGTCGAACGCCGCGGCCAGGGCGAGCAGGACACCGGCGGAACCGGTGGCCAGGTCCATGGAGAGGCGGGGCATCCGCAGCCCGGGGAAGGCGAGCGCCCCCCGCCAGGTGCGGGCGTGCCAGGCCAGCAGGCGGATCTGCGCCTCCAGTGCCCGGCGGTGCGCGGCGCGGTCCGCCGCCGCGCGGGCCGTCTCGCGCTGCGCCGCCGCGAGCGTGGCGATGGCGCCCGCGCGGCCCCGCAGCAGCCCGGGGAAGCGCACGTACACGGAGCCGCAGGTGCGGTACACCCCGGCGAGGAGCGCCGCGCGGCCGGCGTCGGGGCGGTGGCGCAGCAGGTACGGCAGGACGGCGGCCAGGCCCCAGCTCCCGCCGTGCAGGTAGGGCAGCATCGTGGTGGAGTGCCGCAGGTGGACGCCGCCGTCCGGCGCGGTCACGCAGCGGGCGAGGTCGTGCGCCAGGTGGCGCTCGGCCCGGTCGAGGTGGTCCTCGTCCCCGGTCAGCTCGTGCAGCCGGCAGTGCAGGAGGGCGGCGCCCGTCGGGCCGTGCAGCAGGCCGACGGGTTCGTACCGGTCGGGGCGCGCGGGCGCGGGCGCCTCGGCGGAGAGCGTCCCGGCCAGGCGCAGGGCCTCGTCGGCGTGGCGCTGTTCGCCCGTGGCGGCGGCGAAGTGCAGCAGGTTCAGGGCGATCCCGGCGCGCCCACCGGCCAGGTCGGCCTCCGGGGCGGCGGGGCAGCGACCGATGAGGGTGAGCGCCTCGTCCCGGTGGCCGAGCACGTCCAGGGTGTAGGCGACGCCGTGCAGGCCGTCGTAGAGGCCGGGCGGCGGGTTCGCCACGGCGCGGGCGGCGTCGACGAGCCAGCGCACGTACTCCTCGGGGACCTCCGCGCCCGCCTGGTGCAGGGCGTACAGGACCCCGGCCGCGCCGTACCCGAACGAGGCGCCGCCGAGGGCCCGCGGCCCGGTGGGCGTGGAGGGGAAGAGCCGGTCGGCGCGCTCCGGCGTGGCGGAGAGGTGGATGCCCCGGACGAGCGCGTCGCGGACGAACGGCCAGTCGAACGGCTCGGCGGCGAACAACTCGGCCGCGGTGTCGGGCCGTTCCGGTCTGCCGTGCGGCAGCAGCGCGGCGAGCATCTGGTCCTCCTGTCCGGGCGGCAGCGGGTAGTGGCGGGCGATCGCGGAGACGACGGTGGGCACCTTGACGGGGTCGCCGTGGTCGACGGGCAGCAGGAGCGCCACGCGTACGCGGGCGAGCAGGCAGGCGTGCGCCTGGGCGGCGGTCAGGCCCGGGGGCACGGTGAAGCCGGGGTCGCCGTGCGCGGGCGGGCGGTCGTCGTCGAGGACGGTCGCGGAGGCGAGGTCGACGAGCACGACGTCGCCGTTCGGGCGCAGGACGACGTTGTGCGGCTTCAACTCGCCCAGGCGCAGGCCGCGGGCGCGGACGGCGTCCAGGGCCTGGGCCAGCCGGGTCAGGACGCGGTGGGCCCGGCGGGCGTACCGCGGGGCTTCCCGGCGGGCGTGTGCGGCCGGGCCCGTCAGGGGCAGGCGGAGGCTCTCGGCGAACAGGTTGGTGCCCTCGACGTGCTCGACCTCCAGGAAGTGGTGCCCGGAGACGACCCGGTGGGGCCCCGCCGCCGGGACGCACGGCAGGCCTTCGAGGTGCCGGAGGTTCGCCTCCTCCCGGGCGAGCCGGGCGACGGCGTCGTCGCCGCCGGGGTCGAGGCCGGCGCCGGGCCGGGCCTCCTTGAGGACGACGGTGCGGCCGCCTCCGGCGTCGGCGAGGTAGGTGCCGCCGCCGCAGCCGAGCC
This sequence comes from Streptomyces sp. CC224B, assembly GCF_030010595.1. Classification (NCBI taxonomy): domain Bacteria; kingdom Bacillati; phylum Actinomycetota; class Actinomycetes; order Kitasatosporales; family Streptomycetaceae; genus Streptomyces; species Streptomyces sp. CC224B. Next base: position 22,822 of record NZ_JASCXL010000054.1, read on the forward strand.
GCAGAGCACGGCGGACCTCGTACGGGAAGTCGCCGACGGGCGCGGCGCGCCGGGCCGCGAGGTCCTCGGCGAGGAGGGGCGGCAGGGGCCGGTCCCGGAGCGGGGTGAAGACGGCGCCGCCGCGGCGGGCGGGGCCGTCGTACGGGCCGTGACGGACGTGCAGGGGTCCGTCGCGGTGGGTGAGGGCGCCGAGGACACCGGGTCCCGCCATGCCCTGCAGGAGAGCGTGCAGGTCGGTGAGCGTCCTGGTCAGGACGGCGTCGTCGGCGGCGTACACCGTGATCAGCCGGCCGCAGCCGAAGCGGTCCGCGCGGTCGCCGTTGACCTCGCGGGCGGTGGTGGTGCTGCGGACGAAGTCGAAGGGCACGCCGTGCTCGACGCAGTGGCCCCGGACGATCTCGACGGCCTTCTCCAGGTCGGCGGGGCCGACGGAGACGTGCACGAGCCAGCCCTCCGCGGGCAGTGCCGGGCGCGCGGGCCGCATCCGCACCCACCAGTCGGACGCGGTGCGCCGCCAGCCGGGCGGCGGCGGGAGGTGCGTGGCCGCGAACCGCTCGGCGTCGTCGGCGAGCAGCTCGGGCCGCTCGAAGAAGTCGGGGTCGGCGAGGCAGAAGCGGTGGAAGTCCTCGGGCGTCATCATCGGCGAGGCCATCGGGGCGGAGGCGGGCGGCGGGGCCGGGGCGGGTGGGGTCGCGGAGGCGGGTGCCGGGCCCGGGGAGGGCGGGGTCGCGGTGGCGGGCGGCGGCGCGGGAGGGCCTGCCGCGGAAGAGGCCGCCGGGGGTGTGGCCGCCGAGGTCATCGGGCCGGCCTGGCCGAGAGCGCGACCGGCACCGGCGCCTTGCGGCGGGCGAGCCGCTCCCGGTCGGCGTCCGCGGCGAAGCGGTCGTTGAGCTCCCGCACCGCGTGGGCCCACTGGCGTACGGTCCGCACCGGTTCGAGCGTCTCCAGGACGCCCGGGTCGAGCCAGCGCTCCTTGGCGCGCGCCCAGACGGCGTGCGGGTCGTCGTGCAGGAGGTTGCCGACGGAGCCCTCGTACACGGGCATCCAGCGGACCTCGCCGTCGGGCTCGACCTGCATGACGTGGGAGCCGTCGCGCGGCAGGCGCGGGTCCGGCGGCCTGACGAGACCGAGATTGTCGGTGGTGTAGACGCGGATACCGTCGCCCGCGGCGCGCTGGAGGCGTTCGCGGAATTCCGGCGAGACCAGCAGTTCCATCTGGTCGTCGAACAGCAGTTCCGTCTCGCCGAATTCGATGCCGCTGCCGAGTCCGGCGGGCGCGGCCGCGTTAAAGGTGATGCTCGTCAGCCGCGGGAACCTTTCGGCCATGAGGCGTACGAAATCCTCGAGCTCGCCGATGTTGCTGCGCAGGACCACGTATTCCACGGTGAAATTCAGCGGCTTGTCCCCGGCCGCGGCGCGGCGCGCGGCCGCGGTGTCGAGGTGGCCCAGTGCCGTCATGGCCCGGTCGAAGGAGCCGGCCCGGCCGCGGACGAGGTCGTGGGTCGCCTTCCGCGCGCCGTCGACGCTGACCGTGATCTGGCCGAAGACCTCGGCCAGCCGGTCGGGCAGCGTCTCGTCGAAGAGCCAGCCGCTGGTGTACAGGCAGGTGGAGACGGAGGCGTCGGTCAGCTTCCGGGCGATGTCCAGGAGGTTCCTGACCAGCAGCGGCTCACCGCCCGCGAGGGACACCACCCGCGGCTTCAGCGCGAGGAAGGCGTCCGCGACCCGCAGCCCGTCCGCCGGGGAACGCAATTGCCGCGAGGGCCGCCGGCCGGATTCGGAATAGCAGTGGACGCAGCGGAGGGGACACGCGTACGTGATGTCCCAGATGATGATCTCCGGACCTTCGGCACCGTACATGAATTCCCCCAGAATCGTTCGGCAGTCGCTCGTCCGGGCTTCCGGCGGCGGACCGGGCGGTCCGCCGCCCCCGAATCCGGCCGGTTATTCCCCGGCTCCGGGTGACCTCACGATGTCGAAGGCGCGGGGGGCCGCGCTACGGGAGTTCCACTCACCGGAACTCCCCCGCGGCCCCCCGCGGAGAGGAGCGGGAAGAGCGGGGAATTCAGTACAGGAGCACCGCCGGGCGCCCGGAGAGCTCGCGCGGCCGCATGCGCGCGAGGCGAGCCTCGACGGCGGCCGCCGCGGCGGCCGTGGCCGCCGACACCTGGGCGAGGCGCTGACTCGCGGGCACCACGGCGGCGAGCGCGGCGACGGTGCGCCCGTCCGGCGCCCGCACGGGCATGGCGACGCAGGACACGCCCTCCTGCACCTGCTCGCGGTCCAGGACCGGGCCCCGGGGCCCGTCGGTGAAGACGCGCCCGGCGGCGGTGTCCAGCGGGAAGCTCATGCCGTTGCGCACCGGGACGAGGCCCTCGACCCGGCCCGGCACCGAGGCGACGGTGAGGGCGAGTTCGTCGCGCAGCACCGTGAGGACGACGCTGGCCCCGGTCGAGGCGCGCAGCCGGTGCAGCGGGATGCGGGCGGCGGCCCGCAGCCCCGGGTGCGGGTCCCAGGCCTGGCCGAGGCGGAAGAGCTGCGGCCCGACGGCGTAGCGGTTGCCGCGGCGCTCCACCGCGCCGAGCAGTCCGAGCTGGTCGAGGAGGCGGTGGGCGCTGCCCTTGGGCAGGGCGCAGGCGAGGGCGAGTTCGGTGAGGGTCGCCTCGCCGCCGCGGCGGCGGAGCGCCTCCAGCAGGGCGAAGGCTCCGGCGAGCACGCCCCGGCCCTGCTGGAGGGGTGCTCGCCGGTCCGGCGGTGGAGGCTCCTCCTCCCGGGGTGCCGCGCGTCGCGGCGACCCCGGCCCGCGTGCGGGCATGGCTGATGACAGTCTTGTCCCTGGCATGGTCGTTCCCCCGTTTCGTACACCCGGGGCCCCCTGGCGAGGCCACAGGCAACTCGCCATGTTGGGGTGTGATCCGGCCATTCCGATAGAGGAGATTGCGCCGACTCCCGGCCTCTCCCAGGGGCCCCGTCGGCCTCTGCCGCCTCAGCCACTGCGGCGGTCCGACCACCCGTTCGAGACGGACCGGCGCCGCCTACGGAACCGCCGGACCACTATGAACAGGGCGTATACACGACATGTATAGTGCCCGCATGCGTCGTCCCACTGCCAAGATGAAGAACCCGGGGAAGAGGTTGCGCCCGCGCCGCCCCCTCCTCGGCGCCGCCGCGCTCGCCCTGGGCCTGACGGCACCCCTGGTCCTCACCGGGTGCGCGAGCCTCGACACCGTCTCGCCGAGCACGGTCCGCAAGGACGCCGCGGACGCGAAGGGGAAGGACGCGGGGGCGTTCGGTACGGTCGACTGCCGCAAGGCCAAGTGCATCGCGCTGACCTTCGACGCGGGCCCCAGCGAGAACACCCCGCGCCTGCTGCGGATCCTCAAGAAGGAGAAGGTGCCCGCGACCTTCTTCACGCTCGGCAGGAACCACATCGTGAAGTACCCCGAGCTCGTCAAGCAGATGGACCGCGAGGGGCACGAGGTCGCGAGCCACACCTGGTCGCACAAGATCCTCACGAAGATAGACCCCGCGGAGGCGCGCAAGGAGCTGCAGCGCCCGAACGAGGCGATCGAGAAGCTCATCGGCAAGAAGCCGACGCTGATGCGCCCGCCGCAGGGCCGCACGAACGACACCGTCAACAAGATCTCCCGCGATCTCGGTCTGGCCGAGATCCTGTGGACGGTGACGGCGAAGGACTACACGACCAACGACTCGGCGCTGATACGCAAGCGGGTCCTGGAGCAGTCGAGCCGCGACGGCATCATCCTGCTGCACGACATCTACAAGGGCACCGTGCCCGCCGTGCCCGGCATCATCACGGACCTGAAGAAGCGCGGGTACGTCTTCGTCACCGTGCCCCAGCTCCTCGCCCCCGGCAAGGCGGAGCCGGGCAAGGTGTACCGCTAGGGCCCGTACCGCCAGGGCCCGTACCGCTAGAGCCTTGTACCGCCAGGGCCCGTCCCACCGGGCAGGCCCCGGTCACCAGGTCAGGTGCAGCGCCTCCGGGGCGCGGTGGATGAGCGTGGGCCGCATCGTGACCGGCGGCCGGTCCGGGTCGATCCGCAGCCCCGGGAACCGGCGCGCGAACAGCTCCAGCGTCACCCGCACCTGCTCCCGGGCGAGCTGCGCCCCGGGACAGGCGTGGGCGCCGAGCCCGAAGGCGATGTGCCGGACGGCGGACCGCCGCGTGATGTCGAAGACGTCCGGCCGCGGGTGGCGGGCGCCGTCGCGCCCCGCCGAGCCGAACCCGACGAGCAGCTCGGCGCCCGCGGGCAGTTCGGTCCCCGCGAGGGTCGCCGGCCGCGTCGTGACCCGGCGGAACCCCTGGAGCGCGGTGTCGTACCGGGCCGTCTCCTCGATGGCGGCGGGCACCATCCGCTCCGGCCGCTCGCACACCAGCCGCCACTGGTCCGGGTGGCGTGCCAGGTGCAGCAGCGCCGTGCCGATGAGGGCCGTGGTGGTGAGGTGCCCGGCGAGCAGGAAGTTGTTCAGGTGGGCGACCAGCTCCCTGCGCTGGTCGAGCGTCAGCTCGCCCGGCTCCCCCTCCTCCCCGTCGTCCGGGCGGACCAGCGAGGTGACCAGCTCGCTGCACAGGTCGTCGCGCGGCGCCGCGTACCGCTCGCGTACATAGCGGTCGAGGAGCCGCCGCAGGGCGACCATGTCGCGCGCCGCCGCGACCTGTTCGTCCTCGTCGGACGGCCGGTGCAGCAGTTGCTCGGTACGGTGTCCGCCGCGCACGATCAGCGGTACGTCGGCGGGGTCGAAGCCGAGGACGCGGCCGATCACCTGCCCCGGCAGGCGCATGGCGTACGCCCCCATCACCTCCACGCGGCCGTCGTCCGCGAACGCGTCGACGAGCGCCTCCGCGCGCTCGGTCACGTACGGCAGCACGGCGGCGACGCGGGCCGGGGCAAGGCCGCGCAGCAGCGGCGCGCGCAGCCGCCGGTGCGCGGGCCCGTCCGCGGTGACCACCACGCGCCCGCGCGGGCCGCCGCCGTCGCCCTCGGCTAGCACGGCCAGCGCCGCCGGGGAGGGCAGCACGCCGCCGCGGACCGCGTTCGCCGACGAGAACACGTCGGGCCTGCGCAGCACCTCCCGCACGTCGGCGTCCCTGGCGACGAGCCAGGCACCGAACTCGGGCACGTACGTGAGCCCGTCCGCCCTCCGGGCCCGCGCGTACAGCGGATACGGGTCACGCATCAACTCGTCGCGCGTCACGTGCCGTTGGGGATCCATCTCCCCATGGTGACGCCCCGCCCGCACCACCGGAACCCGGCGGACCTGCTCCGCTTCTCCCCCGCCCCGTCCCCCACCCCGGCCCCCGGTTCAGCGCCCGTCGCGGCGGCACGGGGGCCTCGGACCTGGCCCCTTCGCTCGCGGGCGAGGGCCCGGGGGCAGGTGAGGTCCCCGGTGCGGGCGAGAGCCCCGGGGCGAGCGAGCGCTGGTGCGGGTGCGGGCGAGCGCGGCGACCACGTAGGCTCGCTTCGATGCCCCGTACATTCACCTTGCTCGAACGCCACGCCACGAAGCTGGCCTGGCTGCTCCTCGTCGGCGCGGGCGCGTCGGCCTTCGCGGGCGACCCGCTGTGGCGCTGGGTGGCCGGGCTCGGCCCGGGTGCCGCCTACGCCTTCGGCGCGTTCTGCGGCAGCGCCGTCGTCTGCGCCTGGGGTCCGGCGGGGGCCGCCCTGGAGCGGGGCCGGCGGGTGCGCGGCGCCGGCTTCGCGGCCCTGGGGAGCCTCGCGTTCCTCGCCCTGGCCTGCTGCGTCCCGGTGCGCCACGGCCGCCTGTTCGGCTCCGTCACCCTGGCGGACGGCCGACGCATGTGGGTGGAGCAGCACCCGGCGACGCTGGGGGCCGTCGGCGCGGGCGTGGCCCTGGGGGCCGTCGCGCTGTGGTGGGGCAAGAGGTCCGGCGTCCGACGCGGACCCGGGCAGAAGGACACACACGCACGCACGCGGATGAGGGTTCCTCGGCATGACCGGTGACTGGGAAGTCGACGTACAGCTCCTGCTGGACGTCACCGACGACGAGTGGGCGCGGCTCCGCGAAGGCATGGTCGACGTGCCGGCGGCGGAACCGCGCTACGAGATCGTGCCGACGGCCACGTCCAACAGCCCCACCGGCGCCATCTTCTCCGTCGGCGCCACCCTCCAGGTGACGGCCGCCACGCCCGGCGAGGCGGCGGACACCGCGGTCGCCGTGACGCGCCGAGCCCTCCGGTCCGCCGGAGCGGGCACGGACCACGGCGTGGCCGAGGTCAACATCCGCCGGGGCGGGGTCGACCCGCGGCTCCTTGGCCGCTGAGTTCCCTCTCTTCGGCCGGCGTCAGGTCCGGCCGAGGATTCCCGCGAGGTGGAGTGCGGCCTGGTAGGCGATTCCGCCCCGCGCTACGTTCGCGGGATGCAGCAGCCTCCGGACCCGGTCCCCGCGCTCCTCGACGGCCCGGCCGTCGACGTCTCCGACGCCCATGAACTGCTTCTCGGCTACCTGAAGTGGTATCGCGAGGCCCTGATGCGCAAACTCGACGGACTCTCGGACGACCAGCTCCGTGAACCCGTCGAACCGCTCGGCTGGTCCCCGCTCGGCCTGCTGCAGCACCTTGGCTGGGTCGAACGCCGGTGGATGATCAGGGGGTTCGGCGCCCAGGACGTCGTCGCCTACCCACCCGGCGGAGACGCGGAGGAGTGGACGGTCGCTCCCGGCGCGTCCGCCGCCCAGGTCATCGCCGCCTACCAGGCGGAGGTCACCCGGGCGAACTCCCTGGCGGCGAAGGCTGCCTTGACCGACAAGGCACTGCTCGGAGGCCGCTTCAAGGCGCCCGAGCAAGCACCCACCCTCGGGCGGATCCTCTTCCACCTGCTCCAGGAGTACGCCCGGCACGCCGGGCACCTCGACATCGCACGCGAACTCATCGACGGACAGACCGGTGAGTGAGTCCCCCATGACTGCTGATGCGCTGCGGGACAGCCTTCAGCCGCGGGGCTTCTCCCGGAAGCTCTCCCGCCGGCCTCAGGGGGCGACACGCCCCGTTGCCGTGCGTACGCTCGCCCTGTGAGCAGGGCGGAGCAGTACGCCAGGTACCAGGAGGACGCGAGGACGCTGGCGGCGATCGGGGCGTGCGTCGAGACGCGGACCGGCCGCGTCACCGTACGGCTGCCGCACCCGCTGGCCGAGGCCGCGGTCGCCGCGTGGCAGCGGGACGAGACCGACGAGGCCCCCGGCCCGGAATCGCGGCAGGAGTACGCGCTACGGGACCAGGCCGCCGAACTGGCCCTGATAGGCCTCGCCCTCGCGGACCGCGGCCACTGGGACGCCGAGAAGGTCGTCGTCGACCTGGACACCGCCTCGGCAGCAGCAGCCGTCCGAGCGTCGAGGCGACCACCCGGAACACCCGAGCCCCCGGCACGTGAGGACGAGCGCGCAGCGCCATCACCCCCGGACGACCGGCACACACCCGACGAGCGCAACCCCCACAGCCCGTCCGGCACTTGAGGACAAGCGCGCGGCGCGGTCAACCCCGCAGCGCAGCCGCCCAGGCACGGCAGCCGCCCAGGCGCGGCGGGCCCAGGCGCGGCGGTGCCCAGGCCCTGCGAAGACAGCCGCGGGCGCAGCCCTTCAGGCGACCGAACCCACGCCCCCCGCCGTTCCCTCGTGGTGGATGGGGGTGTGTGCCCCGGTCAGGGGCACCCCCGACCCGCCACGCCGCCGCGCCACGATCTCCGCCGCGATCGACAGCGCCGTCTCCTCGGGCGTCCGCGCCCCCAGGTCGAGGCCGATCGGCGACCGCAGCCGGGCCAGTTCGAGCTCGCTCACGCCGACCTCCCGCAGCCGCGCCTGACGGTCCAGATGGGTACGGCGCGACCCCATCGCGCCCACGTACGCGACGGGCAGGCGCAGCGCGAGGCGCAGCAGCGGCACGTCGAACTTGGCGTCGTGGGTGAGGACGCACAGCACGGTGCGCCCGTCGACCTCCGTGTCCGCGAGGTACTCGTGCGGCCAGCGCACCACCACCTCGTCGGCCTCGGGGAAGCGCTCCCGGGTGGCGAAGACGGGCCGGGCGTCGCACACGGTCACGTGGTGGCCGAGGAACTTGCCCACCCGCACCAGCGCCGACGCGAAGTCGATCGCGCCGAAGACGATCATGCGGGGCGGCGGCACGGAGGACTCGACCAGGACGGTCAGCGGCTGCCCGCAGCGGGAGCCGTCGGCGCCGATCTCCACGGTGCCGGTACGCCCCGCGTCGAGCATCGCCCGGGCCTGTCCCGCCACGGCCCGGTCCAGCTCGGGGTGGCCGCCGAGGCCGCCCTCGTGGCCGGCGGCGCCGCGGACCAGCAGCACCCGCCCGAGGAGTTCCCCGGGACCCGAGGTCACACGGGCGACGGCCGCCGCCTCGCCGCGAGCGGCCGCGGCGAGGGCGGCGGCGAACACCGGCCGCGCGGGACCGTCCGCGCGGACCGGTGTGACCAGGATGTCGATGACGCCGCCGCAGGTGAGGCCGACGGCGAAGGCGTCGTCGTCGCTGTAGCCGAAGCGCTCGACGACGGACGAGCCGTCCTCCAGGGCCTGCCGGCACAGCTCGTACACCGCGCCCTCGACGCAGCCGCCGGAGACCGAGCCGATCGCCGTGCCGTCGCGGGCGACGGCGAGCGCGGCGCCGGGCTGGCGGGGCGCGCTGCCGCCGGTCGCCACCACGGTGGCGACCGCGAAGTCGCGTCCCTGCTCGACCCACCGGTGCAGTTCCTCGGCGATGTCCAGCATGTCGGCCTCCTTGGCAGTACCAGTGGTACCAGCGATACCAGCAGAACCAGCGGTACCCGCAATCACGGTGGTACGCGCGGAACCGGCGGTACGAGCGGCACCGGATCGGGACGGGCGGCGTGCGCGCCTAGTGGACGCCCAGCCAGCTCTCGATGGGGTTGAGGGCGAAGTACACGAGGAAGATCACGGTCAGGCCCCACATGAAGGCCCCGATCTCCCGCGCCCTGCCCTGGGCGATCTTGATGGCGACCCAGGCGATGACGCCCGCGGCGACGCCGGTGGTGATGGTGTAGGTGAAGGGCATCAGGACCACGGTCAGGAAGACCGGGATCGCGGTGCCCCGGTCGGCCCAGTCGACGTGCCGCGCGTTCATCATCATCATCGCCCCGATGACGACCAGCGCGGCGGACGCGACCTCCTGCGGCACGATCGCGGTCAGGGGGGTGAAGAAGAGGCAGGCGGCGAAGAACAGGCCGGTGACCACGGAGGCCAGGCCGGTCCGGGCGCCCTCGCCGACGCCCGTGGCGGACTCGACGAAGACCGTCTGGCCGGAGCCCCCGGCGACGCCCCCGATCGCGCCGCCCGCGCCGTCGATGAACAGCGCCTTGGACAGGCCGGGCATGCGGCCCTTGTCGTCGGCGAGGTTGGCCTCGGTGCCGACGCCGATGATCGTGGCCATCGCGTCGAAGAAGCCCGCGAGGACGAGCGTGAAGACGATCATGCCGACCGTCATCGCGCCGACCTCGCCCCAGCCGCCGAACTCGACGTCGCCGAAGAGCGAGAAGTCGGGCGACGACACCGCGCTGCCGTGCAGCTCGGGGGCGCCGTTCGCCCACTGCTTGGGGTCGATGACGTCCATCGCGTTCAGGACGACCGCGACGACGGTGCCGGTGACGATGCCGATGAGGATCGCGCCGGGCGTGTCGCGGGCCTGGAGCATGAAGATCAGGAGCAGGGTGCCCGCGAAGAGCAGCACGGGCCAGCCGGAGAGTTCGCCGGCGGGGCCGAGGGTGAGCGGGGTGGCCTTGCCCGGGTGGACGAAGCCGCCCTTGACCAGGCCGATGATGGCGATGAACAGGCCGATGCCCATGGTGATGCCGTGCTTGAGGGCGAGCGGGATCGCGTTCATGATCATCTCGCGCAGCCCGGTGACCACCAGGAGCATGATCACGACGCCGTACATCACGCACATGCCCATGGCCTGCGGCCAGGTCATCTGGGGCGCGACCTGGGAGGCGATGACGCCCGACACGGACAGCCCGGCGGCGAGCGCGAGCGGCACCTTGCCGACGAAGCCCATGAGCAGGGTGGTGACGGCCGCGGCGAAGGCCGTCGCGGTGATGAGCGCCTTGTGGCCCATCGTGTCGCCCGCGGCGTCCTGGCCGGACAGGATCAGCGGGTTGAGCAGGACGATGTACGCCATCGCCATGAAGGTCGTGATGCCGCCGCGCACCTCACGCGCGACCGTCGATCCCCGGTGGGATATGTGGAAGTACCGGTCGAGCCAGGACCGCCCGGCGGGGACGCGCGAGCCGTGGCCCGCGTCCTCCGGGGTGGCTCTGGGCTCCAGCGACTGCTGGGTCATGGTGCCTACTCCCAAGGTTCATAGGGGCACCCGCGTCGAACCGCGGGATTTGGGATGCTGCTTGGCTGCACGACCCGGGGGACGGCCCGAGACGAGAAGGGCTCCGCTGGAGTCCGGTGGAGCACGGCGGAGGTGGAGCGGCGCACTGCCGGGGACCGCGAGCGGTGCGGTACGCCAGTACGTCGCGTCGGTACGTCAGTCAGTACGACGGTCGGTGGGGGCGTCGGACAGGGTGCCGGTGCTCCGGGCGGTGCGGGCGCGGGAAGTGTGACGTTCCTGGGAGGCGCGCACCGCCCGGAGGGCTGGGTTCCGGTCAGGTCCCCGTGATGTGCTCGGGGCGTACCGGCGTCTTGTTCAGCTCCAGGCCCGTCGCGTTCCGGATGGCCGCGAGGACCGCCGGGGTGGACGACAGGGTCGGGGCCTCGCCGATGCCGCGCAGCCCGTACGGGGCGTGGTCGTCGGCGAGTTCGAGCACGTCGACCGGGATGGTCGGGGTGTCGAGGATGGTGGGGATCAGGTAGTCCGTGAAGGAGGGGTTGCGGACCTTCGCCGTCTTCGGGTCGACGACGATCTCCTCCATGACGGCGACGCCCAGGCCCTGGGTGGTGCCGCCCTGGATCTGGCCGACCACCGACAGCGGGTTGAGCGCCTTGCCGACGTCCTGCGCGCAGGCCAGCTCGATGACCTTGACGAGGCCGAGTTCGGTGTCGACCTCGACGACGGCGCGGTGCGCGGCGAAGGAGTACTGGACGTGGCCGTTGCCCTGGCCGGTGACCAGGTCGAAGGGTTCGGTGGGCCGGTGGCGCCACTCCAGCTCGATGTCGACGGCGTCGTCCTCCAGGACGTCGACGAGGTCCGCGAGGACCTCGCCGCCGTCGGTGACGACCTTGCCGCCCTCGAGGAGCAGCTCGGCGGTGGCCCACGCCGGGTGGTAGCTGCCGAACTTGCGGCGCCCGAGCTCCAGGACCTTCTCGCGCACCGCCTCGCAGGAGTGCTTGACCGCGCCGCCGGTGACGTACGTCTGGCGCGACGCGGACGTCGAACCGGCGCTGCCCACCCGGGTGTCGGCGGGGTGGATCGTCACCTGCGCGACGCCGAGTTCGGTACGGGCGATCTGCGCGTGCACGGTGACGCCGCCCTGGCCGACCTCGGCCATCGCGGTGTGCACGGTGACCACCGGCTCGCCCGCGACGACCTCCATGCGCACGCGGGCGGTGGAGTAGTCGTCGAAGCCCTCGGAGAAGCCGACGTTCTTGATGCCGACGGCGTAGCCGACACCGCGGACGACGCCCTCGCCGTGCGTGGTGTTGGACAGGCCGCCGGGGAGCTGGCGCACGTCGGCGCCCTCGGAGCTCTCCCACTGGCGCTCGGGCGGCAGCGGGCGCGCCTTGACGCGGCGCAGGATCTCGGCGACGGGCGCCGGGGAGTCCACCACCTGCCCGGTCGGCAGGAGCGTGCCCTGCTCCATGGCGTTGAGCTGCCGGAACTCCACCGGGTCCATTCCCAGCTTCGCGGCCAGCTTGTCCATCTGGGCCTCGTAGGCGAAGCAGGCCTGGACCGCGCCGAAGCCGCGCATGGCGCCGCAGGGCGGGTTGTTGGTGTAGAGGGCGATGGCCTCGATGTCCACGTCGTCGACGACGTACGGGCCCACGGACAGGGACGAGGCGTTGCCGACCACGGCCGGGGACGCGGAGGCGTAGGCGCCGCCGTCCAGGACGATGCGGCACTTCATGTGGGTGAGCTTGCCGTCCTTGGTGGCCCCGTGCTCGTAGAAGAGCTTCGCCGGGTGGCGGTGGACGTGCCCGAAGAACGACTCGAACCGGTTGTAGACCATCTTGACCGGCTTGCCGGTGCGCAGCGCGAGCAGGCACGCGTGGATCTGCATCGAGATGTCCTCGCGGCCGCCGAAGGCCCCGCCGACGCCGGAGAGCGTCATGCGGACCTTGTCCTTGGGCAGGCCGAGGACGGGCGCGATCTGGTCCAGGTCCTTGTGCAGCCACTGGGTGGCGATGTACAGGTCGACGCCGCCGTCCTCGGCGGGCACGGCGAGGCCGGACTCGGGACCGAGGAACGCCTGGTCCTGCATGCCGAAGGTGTACTCGCCCGTGACGATCACGTCGGCCCGCGCGGCGGCCGCGTCGGCGTCGCCGCGGACGATGGGCTGGCGGTGCACGATGTTCTGGTGCGGGACGATCTCCGCGTACTCGTCGTCGCGGCCCTCGTGCACGAGGACCGCGTCCGGCGCCAGGGCGCTCGCCTCGTCGGTGATGACGGGCAGGTCGCGGTACTCGACCTTGATCTTGGCGGCGGCGCGGCGCGCGGTCTCCGGGTGGTCGGCGGCGACCAGGGCGACGGGCTCGCCGTGGTGGCGGACCTTGCCGTGCGCGAGGACCGGGGTGTCCTGGAGCTCCAGGCCGTAGTTCTTCACGTCGGTGGGCAGGTCGTCGTAGGTGAGGACCGCGTAGACGCCCGGGGTCGCGAGGGCCTCGCCGGTGTCGAGGGAGACGATCTCGGCGTGGGCGACGGTGGAGCGCAGGATCTGGCCCCACAGCATGTCCTCGTGCCACATGTCGGACGAGTACGCGAACTCGCCGGTGACCTTCAGGGTGCCGTCGGGGCGCAGCGTGGACTCGCCGATGCCGCCCTTGGTCTGCGACCCCTGGGTGATCTTCGTGGGGGTGCCGGTGGTTCCCATGGCTCAGACTCCTTCCGCCGGCGCGGCCTGGCGCGCGGCCGCGAGGCGGACGGCGTCCAGGATCTTCTCGTAGCCGGTGCAGCGGCACAGGTTGCCGGAGAGCGCCTCGCGGATGTCGGCGTCCGTCGGGGACGGGTTGCGCTCCAGCATCTCGTCGGCGGCGACGAGCAGGCCGGGGGTGCAGAAGCCGCACTGGACGGCGCCGGCGTCGATGAACGCCTGCTGGACGGGCGCGAGTTCGCCGCCCTCGCCCGTCTGCGAGTCCTGCGGCCTGGCGCTCCACCGCCGGGCGTCCTGGAGGGAGGTGCCCTCGGTGCCGCAGGCTCCGGTGGCGCCGGTGGCGCAGCCGCCGTGCTCGGCGCGCTGCCTGGCGAAGTCGGCGAGGCCCTCGACGGTGACGACCTCGCGGCCCTCCACCTGTCCGGCCGCGACCAGGCAGGAACACACCGGCACGCCGTCGAGGCGGACCGTGCAGGAGCCGCACTCGCCCTGCTCGCAGGCGTTCTTGGAGCCGGGCAGGCCGAGCCGCTCGCGCAGCACGTACAGCAGGGACTCGCCCTCCCACACGTCGTCGGCTTCCTGCGGACGGCCGTTGACCGTGAAGTTGACACGCATTACGCGACTCCCTCCGTGCCGCGGCCCGCGCCGCGGTAGGACTCCCAGGTCCAGCCGAGCGTGCGGCGGGCCATGATGCCGACGGCGTGGCGGCGGTAGCTCGCCGTGCCGCGGACGTCGTCGATCGGGTTGGCGGCGCCGGCGGCCAGGTCCGCGAACTGCTTGGCGACCGACGGCGTGATGATCTTCCTGCTGTCCCAGAAGCCGCCCTCGTCGAGGGCCGCGGCCAGGAACTCCTCGGCGGCCGTGGCGCGGATCGGGGTGGGCGCCGCGGAGCCGATGCCGGTGCGCACGGTGCGGGTCTCGGGGTGCAGCGCGATGCCGAAGGCGCACACGGCGATGACCATCGCGTTGCGGGTGCCGACCTTGGAGTACTGCTGCGGCCCGTCCGCCTTCTTGATGTGCACGGCCCGGATGAGCTCGTCGGGCGCGAGGGCGTTGCGCTTCACCCCGGTGTAGAAGTCGTCGATGGGGATCCGCCGGGAGCCGCGTACGGACTCCGCCTCGACCTCGGCGCCCGCGGCGAGCAGCGCCGGGTGGGCGTCGCCGGCCGGGGACGCGGTGCCCAGGTTGCCGCCGACGCCGCCGCGGTTGCGGATCTGCGGCGAGGCCACCGTGTGCGAGGCGAGCGCGAGGCCCGGCAGCTCGGCGCGCAGGTGCTCCATGATCTGGGAGTACGGGACGGAGGCGCCGAGCCGGACGGTGTCCTCGCCGACCTCCCACTGGCTCAGCTCACCGATGCGGTTGAGGTCCAGGAGGTACTCCGGACGCCGGTGGTCGAAGTTGATCTCGACCATGACGTCGGTGCCACCCGCGATCGGCACAGCCGTGGGGTGCTCGGCCTTCGCGGCGAGCGCCTCCTCCCAGCTTGCGGGGCGAAGGAAGTCCATCAGCGGCTCTCTCTTCGTAATCGTGCTGTCGGTCGTGCTGTCTGCCGTGCTGTGTGTCCTGCTGCGTGTCGTGCCGTGTGCTGTGCTCCCTGCCGTGCCGTGCGCCGTGCGCTCTGCCGTGCCGTGCGCCGTGTGCTCTGCCGTGCCGTGCGTGTCGTGCCGTGGGGCGTGCCGGCGGTCGCGCCCGCCGGTGTGCCGGGCGCCGCGGCCGGCGGACCGCCCGGCCCCGGGCCGGTGGCCGCGTCCCGCGCCGGTGCTGCTGATCGTGAGCGCTGTCCGGGGTCGTACGGGGGAGGCGGCCGTACGCCGTCCGGGTGGAGGCGAGACGCCGCTTCGGCGCGGAGGCGATCGATCCGGCCATGTGGGGCCGTCCGCCTCTCGACTGGTCGTTCATGTGCTGTTAACGCGGAGTGGGGCAAGTACACCGCCCGCTCCTCCGATGGGGTCAGTCACCGAAACCATGAAGGAGTTGGCTGGCCACGCCGTGAGTCTTGTAGATTCGTATGAAGAACGGGCCCCAGTAACCTCGCGGATTCCCCCGGAACACCGCCAGGCCCCACGGGCTCCGCGGCCCCCGGAACCCCCGGCGCGGCCGGTCACACACGAAATCGAGACAGATCGGCGGCGACGACACCATGCGGCTGCGCGCACTCCTTGACACCGACGCCCTGGGCCTCAGGCTGCTCGGCGGAGAGGACGAGCTCGACCGCACCGTGCGGGGCGTGATGACCACGGACCTGCGCGACCCCAGCCGGTACCTGGGCGGCGGCGAGCTGGTCCTCACGGGCCTGGCCTGGCGCCGGGACGCGGCCGACTCGGAGCCGTTCGTCCGCATCCTCGCGGCCGCCGGGGTGGCGGCGCTCGCCGCGGGCGAGGCCGAGCTCGGCGACATCCCCGAGGACCTCGTGGAGGCCTGCGCCCGGCACCGGCTGCCGCTGTTCGCGGTGCACGAGTCGGTGGCGTTCGCGACCATCACCGAGCACGTCGTACGGCAGGTCTCGGGCGAGCGCGCCGGGGACCTCGCGGCCGTCGTCGACCGGCACCGCCGCCTGATGACGTCGGGGCCCGCGGGCGGCGGCCCGGACGTGGTGCTCGACCTGCTCGGCTCCGACCTGGACCTGCGCGCGTGGGTGCTGTCCCCCGCGGGGCGGGCCATCGCCGGGGCGAGCTCCGCCGGGTCCCCGCTGCCCGCGCCGGTGCGGGCGCGGCTCGCCGGGGAGCACCTGGCCGCCGCCCGCACGGGGCGGCGCGGGCCGCACCGGGTGGGCGTGGACGGCGTCACGTACTCCCTGTTCCCCATCCGCTCCAGCGGCCGGGGCGCCGCGGGTGCCTCCCGGGACGTGCGCGAGACCGTCCTGTCGGACTGGCTGCTCGCCGTCGAGGCCGACGCGGGCGACTGGCCCGAGGAGCGGCTCGACCTGCTCCAGGGCGTCACCCAGCTCATCGCCGTGGAGCGGGACCGCAGGGACGCGGCCCGCACGGTGCGCCGCCGCCTCGCCCAGGAAGTGCTCGAACTGGTCCAGACGGGCGCCCCGCCCGCCGAGATCGCCGCCCGGCTCAGGGTCGCGGCGCCGGTGCTGCTGCCGGGGCTCGGCGCGGCCCCGCACTGGCAGGTCGTGGTGGCGCGCGTGGAGTGGGACGACGCGCGGGGCGCGGGCGCCCCGGCCGAGGGCGGCGCGCGCCGGGCGGCCGAGGCCGAGGGCGGCGGACGCCGGGCCGCCGAGCAGGGCGGGCCCGCGGGGCTCGCGTACGACGGTGGTGGCACTCGACGGGCGGGGGAAGCGGACGGCGGCGGGCGGCGGACGGCGGGGATCGAGGGCGGCCCGGTCGCCCAGGCCCTCCTGGAGGAGATCCTCGTCGACCCGGCGACGGCCGGGCCCGACCCGTCCGACCGGATCGCCGTCGCGCACACCGGCGACGAGGCCATCGCGCTCGTGCCGCTGCCCGCGTTGTCCCCCGAGGCCGACGGCGACGGGACGGGCCTGCTCGCCGACGCCCTCCTCGCCGCCGTGCGCGAGCCGCTGTCCGCGGGCCTCGCCGACGACGGCCGCCTCACGCTCGGCGTCAGCGCGGCCGTGCACTCCGCGGAGGGCCTGCGCGGCGCCCTGGAGGAGGCCCGGCACGCGCGCCGGGTCGCGGCGGCGCGCCCCGGCCGGGTGTGCGCGGCGGGCCACCAGGAGCTGGCCTCGCACGTCCTGCTGCTGCCTTTCGTCCCCGACGACGTGCGCCGGGCGTTCACCGCGCGCCTCCTCGACCCGCTGCGCGAGTACGACCGCCGGCACCGGGCGGAGCTCATCCCGACCCTGGAGGCGTTCCTCGACTCCGACGGCTCCTGGACGCGCTGCGCGACCCGGCTGCACCTGCACGTCAACACGCTGCGCTACCGCGTCGGGCGGATCGAGCAGTTGACGGGGCGTGACCTGTCGCGCCTGGAGGACAAGCTGGACTTCTTCCTGGCCCTGCGGATGAGCTGAGCCCGGGGCCCGTGCGGGGCGCGGCCGGCGGACACCGGCCGCGCCCCGTCCCCTCCCCCAACTTTGTGAAATCCTTCACCCGCCCCCTTGGCCCGGTGCCGCGATCCGTGCTGAGATTCGCCCACGACTCAACAGCTCAACGGTGCGCTAGGGGAGGGCAACGTGGCGCCTACCGCCATGTCTGGTACCGGAACGGACACCGAGCACGATCCACTCCAGACCGCGGTATGGCGGCTGCGCTCGCGCGGCTGCTGGACCGACGCGGCGGCGCTCCTGGCGCCCCGGCAGGGCGCGGCCGCCGCGCTCCAGAGAACCTCGCTGCTCGTCGAGCGCTGCCTGTTCACCGGGGAGGGGTGGGGCGAGGCCGAGGACAGCCTGCGCACGGCGGAGGCCGTCGCCGACGATGACGACGCGCGCGGGGCCGCGGCCTGCGAGCGGGGCCAACTGGCGTACGCCGCGACCGTGTTGGGCGTGCGCGACCGGGCCGACGAGGCCCGGACCGCGCTCGGGCGGGCCGCCGCGCTGCTCGCGCCCGGCGGGGCCGGGCGGGCCCTGCTCGACTTCCGGCGCGGGCTCGTCGCCGAGCATCTGGCGGACTCGCCGCAGGCCGCGCGGGCGGCGTACCGGCGCGCCCACGCCGGGGCCACGGCGCAGGGCGACTCCCTGCTGCTCTCCTTCACCTGGCGGCACCTGGCGGGGCTCGCGCTGCGGGAGGGGGAGGTGGCGGAGGCGCGGCACGGGTTCGCCGAATCGCTGCGGCTGCGGGAGGAGTTGGGCTTCCTGGTGGGTACGGCGCCCGCGCTGGCCGCGCTCGCCGACGCCGAGCCGGAGCCCGAGGCGTCCCGTCTCCGCGCCGAGGCCACCCGCCTCTTCCGCCTCCTCGGCGGAGTCCCCTCCTGGCTGGCCACCCACCTGCCCCCGGCGGCGTAGCCCTCGCGGGGGGCGCCCCAGACCCGCCCCTTTCCCGTAACCAGGGGGCTCCGCCCCCTGGACCCCCGAGAATCGCGCTGGCGCGCTCGTCCTCAAACGCCGGACGGGCTGGGATGCGCCTCAGCGCCGTCGTCGGCCGACGGTGATCCACCGCTCCGCGGCGGATGTTCCCCGCCCACCCGCCCCCTCCCGGGGGCGGGTGGGCGGGGTGTATCCAGCCCGTCCGGCGTTTGAGGACGAGGCGCGGAGCGCCGAAAAGCGGGGTCCAGGGGCGGCAGCCCCTGGTTTCGGGAAAGGGGCGGGATCGGGGAGCCCCCGGCAGGGCTACGCCGGGCTCAGGCGCAAGGTGAGGATCTGGAAGGGGCGCAGGGTCAGGGCCAGGCCGGCGGAGGAGGTGGTGGCGGGGTGGAGGGGGCGCTCCAGGAGGTCGGTGACGTCCGCCTGGGCGACGGGGAAGGACGTGGTGAGGAGGGCGCGGGCCCGCCCGCCGAGGGCCTCGTACAGCCGCACCACCACATCCCCGCTCCGGTCCTCCGCCAGCTTCACGGACTCCACCACCACCCCCGGATGATCCACCCGCACCACAGGGGCGACGTCCGCCACCCGCGCCACCCGCAGCGGCAGGTTCAGCGCGAGTCCCTCGGCGACCGCGTCCCCCGTCGACGCCCCCGGCAGCAGCGCGTACGTGAACCGGTGCGTGCCCAGGTCCGTGTCGGGGTCGGGGCTGTGCGGCGCCCGCAGCAGGGTGAGCCGCACGGTGGTGCCGAGGCCGTCGGCGTGCGCGGCGCGCGTCACGTCGTGCCCGTACGTGGAGTCGTTGAGGACCGCGACCCCGTACCCCTCCTCCCCCACCCGCAGCCACCGGTGCGCGCAGATCTCGAAGCGGGCCGCGTCCCAGCCGGTGTTGGCGTGGGTCGGCCGGTGCACGTGCCCGAACTGGATCTCGGCGGTGGACCGTTCGGCGTGCACGTCCAGCGGGAACGCCGCCTTGAGCACCTTCTCCGACTCGCGCCAGTCCACGTCCGTGACGACGTCGAGGCGGCGGCTGCCCGCGGCGAGCCGCAGCTCCTGCGTGATCCGGGAGCCGTCGCCGAAGGAGCGTACGACGCGCACGGACGCGCGCAGCGGCCCGTCCTCGACGAGCTCCACGGACTCGGCGGCGGTCAGGTCGGTGTGCCGGTGGCGGTAGTGCGGGTCCAGGTCCCAGGCGTCGTAGCGCGTGGGGTGGTCGGGGTGGAGCTGAAGGAGGTTGCCGCGGGTGCCGGGCGCGAGGACCTCGCGGTCGTGGGCGAGGTCCCGTACGGAGGCGAGCAGGCCGTCGGCGTCGACGGTGACGCGCAGGTGCTCGTTGGTCAGGATGATCTCGGTACCGGTGCGGGTCGCCGAGGTGACCGGCTCCGGGCCGTGCTCGCGGTCGGCGGCGACGGTGAGGCTCCGGGTGCCGAGCGGCCCGACGTACACGTGCCTGAGCGCGCCCTCGTGCTCGACGACCTCGCCGCGGGCGTACGGTGACGCGTTCAGGACGGACGCCTCGCCGTCGCCCAGGTGGCGCACCGCCTCCGCCGTGATCTCCGCCAGCTCGGCGAGCACGCGCGCGTACGTCTCGCGGGCCTCCCGGTGCACCCACGCGATGGACGAGCCCGGCAGGATGTCGTGGAACTGGTGCAGGAGCACCGTCTTCCACAGCCGGTCGAGCGCGTCGTACGGGTAGGCGTACGCGGGATCGCGCAGCGCGGCCGCGGTGCACCACAACTCGGCCTCGCGCAGGGCGTGTTCGCTGCGCCGGTTGCCGCGCTTGGTGGCGGCCTGCGTGGTGTACGTCGCCCGGTGCAGCTCCAGGTACAGCTCGCCGGACCACACCGGCGCCCGCTCGCCGTACTCCTCCTCGGCCGCGGTGAAGAACGCCGACGGCTTCTCGATCTCCACCCGCGGCGAGCCCTCCAGGGACCGCAGCCGGCGCGCCCGCTCCAGCATCTCGCGCGTGGGCCCGCCCCCGCCGTCGCCGAAGCCGAACGGCACCAGGGACCGGGTCGCGCGGCCCTTCTCGGCGAAGTTCCGCTCGGCGTGGGCGAGTTCGGAGCCGAGGAACTGGGAGTTGTAGGTGTCGACGGGCGGGAAGTGGGTGAAGACCCGGGTGCCGTCGATGCCCTCCCACCAGAACGTGTGGTGGGGCATCTTGTTGGACTGGTTCCAGCTCAGCTTCTGGGTGAGGAACCAGCGCACCCCCGCCAGCCGCGCGAGCTGCGGGAACGCGGCCGTGTACCCGAAGGAGTCCGGCAGCCAGATCTCCTCCGTCTCGACGCCGAACTCCTCCTGGAAGAACCGCTTGCCGTGCACGAGCTGCCGGGCGAGGGCCTCCCCGCCGGGCATGTTGGCGTCCGACTCCACCCACATGGACCCGACGGGCGCCCAGGTGCCGTCGGCGACCGCCTTCTTGATCCGCTCCCAGATGTGCGGCTGGTGTTCCTTCACCCACGCGTACTGCTGCGCCTGCGAGCAGGCGAAGACCAGCTCCGGATAGTCACGCGCGAGCGCCGTCACGTTGGCGAACGTCCGGGACGCCTTGCGCACCGTCTCCCGCAGCGGCCACAGCCAGGCCGAGTCGATATGCGCGTGCCCGGCAGCCGACACGCGGTGGGCGCTGGCGTGCGCGGGCCGCGCGAGCACCTCGGTCAGCGCGGCCCGGGCCGCGGCGGCGGTGCCCGCCACGTCGTGCAGGTCGAGCGCGTCGAGCATGTCCTCCAGGGCCCGCAGGATCTCGTGGCGGCGGGGCCGGGCCGGGTCCAGCTCACCCATCAGCTCGGTGAGCACCTCGATGTCGAGCAGGAGCTGCCAGACGGTCTCGTCGAGTACGGCCAGATCGGCAGCCGCGAATCGGTACATCGGCCGATCGCCCGCGGTCAGGACGTCGCCGAGACGGGTCGGTACGAAGTCGTGCAGGACCGTCGGATTGGCCGCCGCCTCCAGGAGCAGCCGGACCGGCTCCCCGCCCCGCGCGCGGGCCGCGACGGGTACGTGACGGTTGCGGGGGTGAACGCCCTTCACCGGGACGCCGGTGGCGTCGTACACCAGGCCCTCGACCTGGAAGCCGGGCCCCTCGCCGGTGAAGCCGGGGTCGACGACCACTTCCACGCGCCGCCCGCGCCACTCCTCGGGGACCTGCCCCTCCAGCCGGAACCAACTCGTCGACCAGGGCTTTCCCCAGGCGGTGCCGGCGGTGAAGGGCTCGTACGCCGCCCCGAGCGCGTCCGCGACGGGCACGGGCTCGCCCGGCGCGTGCCACACGGACAGCGCGAGCGGCACACGGTCCGCGTACTGCGCGGGCCGGAGGAACTGCCGCACCGCGCGTGCGAGGCGCTCCTCCACCAGCGGTCGGTCGTCGTGCACGGCGGCTCCTCCAGGGGTTGCTCACGGGGTCGGTCAGGGGTCGGGCGGGCGGTCGTTCCGGTCCGTGCGGAGTCGTACGGGGCTTCACTTCCCCGCAACCCGTCCGCGCACCCACTTCATTGATTGACGAATGGACATGAGTGGGGCGAAGCGGGACGGGCATGCATCCCGTGAGCATGTTCGAGGACGGTCTGGTGGGCGGGGGTCATGACGAGATACGCGCGAGGAGGTGCCGCCATCGATTGGGGGGCACTCTCACCGGGACATGAGGACGGTCCGGTCGACGGCGTCACGGGGGACGGCGGGGTTCGGCTGCGGCGCCGGCTCGGGCGCGCCGACCTGGGGGCCGTGTCCGAGGTCAGGGGGGCGCTGCGGGACCTGCTGCGCCACTGGGGCCGGCCCGGCACGGCGGAGACGGCCGAGCTGCTGGCCAGCGAGCTGGTGACGAACGCGCTGGTGCACACGGACCGGGACGCGGTGTTCACGGCCACGGTGGAGCCGCGGCGGCTGCGGGTCGAGGTGCGCGACTTCACGGGCCGCCGCCCCCGGCTGCGCGGCGCCGACAGCGGCGACGGCACGCACGGCCGCGGCCTGATGCTGGTGCAGGCGCTCGCCGACGCGTGGGGGGTCAGCGCCCACGGCGTCGGCAAGTCGGTCTGGTTCGAACTGGACGCGAGCGCCTGACTCCTCGTCCGCCCGCCCCCTCCACGGGGCCGAGCGGACGGACGAAGGCGGCGGGACGAGGATATGCAGCCCGTCCGGCCTCCGAACGGGATCGGACGGACGGGCGAAGACGGCGGGACGAGGGATATGCAGCCCGTCCGGCGTTTGAGGACGAGGCGCGGAGCGCCGAAAAGCGGGGGCCGGGGGCGGCGGCCCTGGTTTCGGGAACGGGGCGGGTCAGGGGCGCCCCGCCAGGCTCAGCCGAACTGCTGCTCCAAGTCCTTCAGCTTGCGCTCCAAGGAGTCCAGCCGGGGAATCGTCTGGGTGTCGTCCTCCGCGGTGAGGTCGACGGTCACGGTCTCGGGCCCGTTCCTGACGGCCTGGAGGGAGGGACGCGACCGTACGGGCAACTGCTCCTGCTGCGGCGCGGCCGCTATGGCGGGGTCCGCGCCGGCCTGCGCGGACCCGCTCTGGTGCGGCACGGCCCCCACGTCCACCTGCCGGCCGCCCCGGCCGTGGTAGCGCCGCCCCCGGCTGAGGGCCTTGAGCTGGGCCCGCTCCAGCTTCTCCTTGTCGCGGCGGCGCGTGCGCGCCTGCTCCTTCTCGCGCCGGTCCTCGCGGACCTCCTCGACGGCCTCGTCGAGGGTGCGCACGCCCTCCAGGAGCATCAGCGACCACGCGGCGAACGTCTCCCGGGGCGCCCGCAGCCACCGTACGATCCGGATCTGCGGCAGCGGCCGTGGCACGAGCCCCTGCTCGCGCAGGGCCGCGCGGCGCGTCTGCTTGAGCGCGCGGTCGAAGAGGACGGCGGCCGACAGGGACATCCCGGCGAAGAACTGGGGCGCCCCCGCGTGGCCGAGGCCGCGCGGCGCGTGCACCCAGTTGAACCAGGCGGCGGCCCCGGCGAACGTCCACACCAGGAGCCGCGAGCCGAGGGCCGCGTCCCCGTGGCTGGCCTCGCGGACGGCGAGCACGGAGCAGAACATCGCCGCGCCGTCGAGCCCGAACGGCACCAGGTACTCCCAGCCGCCGGAGAGGTTCAGGTTCTGCCGGCCGAAGCCGACCAGGCCGTGGAAGGAGAGGGCCGCGGCGACGGCCGCGCAGCAGAAGAGGAGGACGTAGGAGGCGGTGCCGTAGAAGACTTCCTTGCGCCTGCGGCGCTCCTCGCTGCGCTCCCACGTGTCGTCGGCGGAGGCGGTCGCCTTCGTCTGGGCCTTCCTGCCCCGTGCGAGCACCGCCACCGCCACTGCCAGGCCCAGCAGCAGGACGCCGCCCGGCAGCAGCCAGTCGAGCGATATGTCGGTCAGTCTCATCTGGGGTCCCTTGCGTCGCGGTGGGGCGTTTCGGGCGCCATAGTGACCCACGCCCGACGGCGCTCAAGGGGTTTTCCGGCAAGAAGGAGCCAAGTGGGCGGCGCGGGCCGCGACACACCCGGAATCGCTCGAACTCCAGCGGCACCGGGGCGAGTTGAGTTCGATTGCGCTCGCCCGAAAGAGTGATCTGGCGTGAGCGGGGCGCGATCACCCCGATCAGGTGGCGGCCGCGGGGCCCGGCAGGGAGGCGGGCAGCGGGCCCGGCGTGGACCCGGCGAGGGGCCGCGCGGCGTCAGGCCCCGGCGGACGAGGCCGCGAGCCTGGCCGCGCGGTCGGCGTCGCACATACGCGGGCAGGTGACGCAGGTCTCCTCGGGCCGCAGCGTGTAGAACATGCAGCAGCTCGCGCGGTCGCGGGTCGGCAGCTTCTCGCCGTTCGGCCCGGTCAGCTCGCGGAAGGCGGCGGTGCCGACGTACGGCTTGGTGGCGCCGGGCAGGAGCCGCTCCAGCTCGGCGGTGGCCCGCCCCTCCTCGCCGAGGAGGTGGGCGACGTACCAGATGCCCTCGACGATCTCGTCGGTCGCCATGGCCCACAGGGCGCGCCCGCGGCGGCGCATGCGCGGCCCGAAGCCGTCGAGGAGCGGCCCCAGGTGCTCGGCCACGGCGGCCCGCACCTCGGCGCGCAGGGTCTCCTCGTCCGGCACCACCCGGGCGCCGGGCAGCGTGGCCGCCGGGTCGTCCGGGAGGCAGGCGAAGGTGGTCGGGCGCACGGCCATGGCGCCGAGGACGCGCTGGTAGGCGACGTGCTCGACCGGGAAGCGCGGCACGCGGCGGTGCAGGAACCAGGGCACGGTGATCAGCAGGCAGGCGGGCCAGGCGTAGCGGTGCAGGGCGAAGCTGGCCACCACGTCGGGGCGGGCCCGCTGCCCGTAGTCCTTGAGGACCTGCGCGTCGTCCCAGGCCAGGAACTCCTCGAACTCGGGCCCGGCCGCCGCGAGCCGCTCGGCGGTGATCCAGCCCTCGCCCCGCGGGGTGGGCTCGTCCGGCGCCAGCTCCTGGATCCGCAGCCCGGGGTACACCTCGGCCAGGCGGGCGTACGCGCCCGTGAGCGGGCCGGGGACGCGCTCCGTGTGCCGGGCGCCGGATTCCAGGGTGGGAACGGACATGCGGGGACCGCCGAATCACGATCGATTGCAGGTAAGCCTAACCTTACCCAACATGATCGAGGTTTCAACTGGGAGGCGGTCCGCCTAGGGTGCTGCTCGGATGTTCCGGATCGTACGTTTCCGGTCCGGTGCGATCCGATACGTGACGGGTGGGACGCGGGAGGTAGCGAGTGGAGCGGGCCAGAGCGGGCGCGGCGGAGGGGTCCGCCCGCTGCGCCGCCGCGAGAGTGCCGGAGCAGCCCGGCGCCGGGCCGGGCGACCGGGCGGTGACGCGGGGCGAGCACCCGCACGCGGGACCTCCGCCGCGGGCCGTCGTGCGGCGCAACTCCGTGCGCGGGCAGGTCCTCGACGCCCTGCGCGCGGCCCTCGTCGACGGGGAGCTGACGCCCGGCGAGGTCTACTCGGCGCCCGTCCTCGGCGAGCGCCTCGGCGTCTCGGCCACACCGGTGCGCGAGGCGATGCAGCAGCTCGCTGTCGAGGGCGCGGTCGAGGTGGTCCCGAACCGCGGGTTCCGGGTCGCCCGGCGCAGCGCGCGGGAGCTCGGGGAGCTGGCCGAGGTCCGCGCGCTGATCGAGGTGCCGGTGGTGTTGCGCCTGGCGCGGACCGTGCCCGCGGGGCGCTGGGCCGAGCTGCGCCCGCTGGCCGAGGCGACCGTGGTGGCCGCGGCCGCCGGGGACCGCGCCCGGTACGCCGACACGGATCGGGCCTTCCACCGGGCGCTGCTCGGGCTCTGCGGGAACGAGCAGCTCGTGCAGGTCGCCGACGACCTCCACCGGCGCTCCCAGTGGCCCCTGGTCACCGGCCCGGTGCACGCCCGGCGCGCGGACCTGGTGGCCGACGCGGCCGAGCACACGGCCCTGCTCGACGCGCTCGCCGCCGGGGATCTGACCGTGGTGCAGACGCTGGTGCGGGAGCACTTCGCCGGGAGCTGAGTCACGCGGCCGGGGGCCCGTCGCGGTGGACGACCGTGAGGTGGCGCTCGGCGCCGGGGCTCTCCAGTTCGTCGACCACGGCGGCGGCCAGGTCCTCGGCGCTGATCCAGGAGCGGCCGTCGGCGGCGGTGAGCAGGGTGTCCCCGCCGCGCCGGTAGCGGCCGGTCCGCAGGCCGGGCTCCAGCAGGGCCGGCGGGCTCAGGTAGACCCAGTCGCCGTGGGCGTGCTCCTGGGCGGCGCGCAGCTGGGCCACCCCGGCGGCGGCGACCGGCCGCAGGTCGTCGGGGACGTACGCGGGGTCGTCGGCGACCAGCAGGTCCGGCCGGCCCGGGCTGCGCAGCACCCCCGCCCCGCCCACCACCAGGACGCGCGCCCCGGTCCGGGCGGCGGCGTCGAGGACGGTGCGGGTGGTGCCAACGAGGAAGTCCCGGTCGGCAGGCTCGGTCCGCACGGCCAGGACGACGGCGTCCGCGCCGGAGGCGGTGAGCGCCGCGCGCAGGGCCGCGGGGTCGTGCGCGTCCACCGCCACCGGCGTCACGGCCGGATCGTCGCTCGCGGGCTTGCGGGACAGGGCGAGCACCTGGTGCCCGCGCGCGGCGGCCTCGCGGGTCACCCGGCTCCCGACCATCCCGCTGGCGCCGAGCACCGCGATCCGCAGCCCCGCCCGCGACTTCCCGGGGGCGGTGCCCGCCGGTCCGGTCTCCGTGGCCCGTGCCTCCGCCGCACCGGCCGCCGCCGTCCCGTTCTCCGCCGCATGCGTACGCGCCCCCGCCGCCCGGGCCGCCGTCGCACCGGCCGTCGCCGCCTCGGTCGCCTTCATCTCGGTCGCCTTCATCTTGGTCCTCGTCTCGGTTGCCGTCGTCTCGGCTGCCGTCGTCTCGGTCGCCGTCTCGGTCGTCGTCCCGGTCGCCTTCATCGCGCCGGCCCTCCCGCTACCGGGTCTCGGGGCCGGTCTTCGCGGGGCCGGTCTTCTTCGGCCTTGTGCGTGTCGTGCTGGTGGTCTCGGGGGCTCGCCCCGCCGTCCGGGTGCGGGGCCAGGTCCGGGGCCGGATCCCGGTCCCGTACGCCGTCGCCGGGTGCGCGGCGGAGCCCCCGCGGGGAGTCGAGCTGTGCCGCGAGCAGGGCGGCCAGGGCGAGCACGAAGCCCAGGGTCTGGAGCGGGCCGAGGGACTCGCCGAGGCCGAGGCCGACGAGGGTCGCGACCAGCGGGGACAGCAGCACCAGTGGCGCGGAGGCACCGACCGGCAGCCTGCCGATCCCGCGGAACCACAGGGTGTACGCGATGAGCCCGCCCATGGAGCCGAGCCAGAGGTAGCCGGCCGCGGCACCGGCGTCGATCCGCTGCGGCACCCCCTCGACCGCGAGGGTCAGCGGCAGTAGCATCAGGCCGCCCACCGCGAGCTGCCAGCCGGCCAGGGCCATGGGGCCGACCCCCGCCGGGCGCCCCCAGCGCTTGGCGAGGACCAGGCCGAGGGCCATGGTCGCCGTACCGGCGAGGCCCGCGAGCACCCCGACGGCGTCGAGGCGGGCCCCCGGCCCGAGCACGACGAAGCCGACGCCGACCACGCCGACGACGCCCCAGCACAGCCGCCAGGCCGTCGGCCGGTCGCGGAGCACCGCGACGGCCAGCACGGCGACCAGCAGCGGCTGGGCGGCGCCGAGGGTGGCGGCGACCCCGCCCGGCAGCCGTTCGGCCGCCAGGAACAGCAGGGGGAAGAAGGCGCCGATGTTGAGCGCGCCGAGGACGGCGGCCTTCCACCACCAGTCCCCGCGCGGCAGGACGCGGGTGAGGGCCAGCGCGAGCAGCCCGGCGGGCAGGGCGCGCATCAGTCCGGCGAACAGCGGGTGCCCCGGCGGCAGCAGCTCCGTGGTCACGGCGTACGTGGTGCCCCAGGAGGCCGGGGCGAGGGCGGTCAGTGCGACGGTCGCGGCACGCTGCGCGGACGAGGTCCGCGGCGGGCCAGGCGGCCGGGGGGTCGAGGTCTGCATGGCGGTAGTCTCGGCGCCGGTCCGGCATGAATCCAAAGCATGGTTGCGATGGCAGCCATGAACGACAACGATGGTGCGATGGATCTCCAACAGCTCCGGTACGTCGTCGCCGTCGCCGAGACCCGCAACTTCACGCGGGCGGCGGAGCGCTGCCTCGTGGTGCAGTCGTCGCTCAGCCACCGGATCGCGAACCTGGAGCGGGAGCTCGGCGTCAAGCTGTTCGCCCGGTCCAGCCGCCGGGTCGAGCTGACCAGCGCCGGGGAGGCGTTCCTCGTCGGCGCGCGCGAGTGCCTGGCCGCCGCCGACCGGGCGGTGGCCGACGCCGCCGCCGCGACGGGCGTGGTGCGCGGCACCCTCGCGGTCGGCGTCATAGTGACCGCGGCCGCCGTCGACGTACCCGAGCTGCTGCAGCGGTACCGGGCCCGCCACCCGGACGTGCGGGTCCTGCTGCGCGCCGGGGGGAGCGACGAACTCGCGGCGGCGGTGCGGCGGGGCGACCTGGACATCGCCTTCCTCGGCCTGCCCGAGGGCGCGCGGCCGCACGGCGTGGAGACCCTCGCCCTCGACCGCGACGAGCATGTGCTCGTGGTGCCCACCGGTCACCGGCTGGCGGGCGCCGCCCGGGTCACGCTCCTCGACATCGCCGGGGAGACGTTCGTGGACTTCGCGGCGGGGACGCCGGGGCGGGCCCAGTCCGACCAGGCGTTCGCCGCCGCGGGCCTGGCCCGTGACGTCGCGTACGAGGCCGGGGTCGCGGAGCTGATCACCCGGCTCGTCGCGCGGGGCCTCGGGGTCGCGCTGCTGCCGTCGGCGTTCGTGCGGCCGCTGGCCGCCGGGGATCCGGAGCTGGCCCTGGTGCCGGTGGCGGACGGGCCGCGCCGCGTCGAGTACCTGGCGTGGGGGCGGTTCAACCCGAGCCCGGCGACGCGGGCGATGCTGGACGTCCTCGGGGTCCGGGGCGCCGACCCCGAGGACTGATGGGCCGTCAGGGCCGGGGCACGTTGCGGAGGTTGGAGCGGGCCATCTGGAGCATGCGGCCCACCCCGCCGTCCAGGACGATCTTGCTGGCGGAGAGCGCGAAGCCGGTGACCATCTCGGACTTGATCTTGGGCGGGATGGACAGGGCGTTGGGGTCGGTGACGACGTCGACGAGGGCGGGGCCCTTGTGGGCGAAGGCGTCCTTGAGGGCGCGCGCGAGCTGCTTGGGCTTCTCCACGCGGACGCCGTAGGCCCCGGCCGCGCGGGCGACGGCCGCGAAGTCGGGGTTGTGGTTGGTGGTGCCGTGCGAGGGCAGGCCCGCGACCAGCATCTCCAGCTCCACCATCCCCAGCGCGGAGTTGTTGAAGAGCACCACCTTCACCGGCAGGTCGTACTGCACCAGGGTGAGGAAGTCGCCCATCAGCATGGAGAAGCCGCCGTCGCCCGACATCGACACGACCTGCCGCCTGCGGTCGGTGAACTGGGCGCCGATGGCCTGCGGCAGCGCGTTGGCCATGGAGCCGTGGCTGAAGGAGCCGATGACGCGGCGCCTGCCGTTGGGCGTGAGGTAGCGGGCGGCCCAGACGTTGCACATGCCGGTGTCGACCGTGAACACCGCGTCGTCGGCGGCGACGTCGTCGAGGACGGACGCCACGTACTCGGGGTGGATCGGGACGTGCTTGTCGACCTTGCGGGTGTAGGCCTTGACGACGCCCTCCAGCGCGTCGGCGTGCTTCTTCAGCATCTTGTCGAGGAACTTGCGGTTCGACTTCGGCGCGACGCGCGGCGTCAGGCAGCGCAGCGTCTCGCGTACGTCGCCCCACACCGCGAGGTCCAGCTTCGAGCGGCGGCCGAGGCGCTCGGGGCGCACGTCGACCTGGGCGATCTTCACGTCGTCGGGCAGGAAGGCGTTGTACGGGAAGTCGGTGCCGAGCAGGATGAGCAGGTCGCACCCGTGGGTCGCCTCGTACGCGGCGCCGTAGCCGAGCAGCCCGCTCATGCCCACGTCGTACGGGTTGTCGTACTGGATCCACTCCTTGCCGCGCAGGGCGTGCCCCACCGGGGACTTGACCTTCTCGGCGAAGGCCATCACCTCGGCGTGCGCCCCGGCCGTGCCGCTGCCGCAGAACAGCGTGACCTTGTCGGCCTCGTCGACCATCGCGGCGAGCGCGTCGATCTCGGCGTCGCCGGGGCGCACGGTGGGGCGGGTGGTGACGAGGGCGCTCTCGACGGCCTTCTCCGGGGCGGGCTCGGAGGCGAGGTCGCCCGGCAGCGAGACGACGCTGACGCCGGACCGGCCCACGGCGTGCTGGATGGCGGTGTGCAGCAGGCGGGGCATCTGGCGCGGACTGGAGATCAGTTCGCAGTAGTGGCTGCACTCGCGGAACAGCCGGTCGGGGTGGGTCTCCTGGAAGTAGCCGAGGCCGATCTCGGAGGAGGGGATCTGCGAGGCCAGGGCGAGGACCGGGGCCATGGAGCGGTGGGCGTCGTACAGGCCGTTGATGAGGTGGAGGTTGCCGGGGCCGCAGGAGCCCGCGCAGGCGGCGAGCGAGCCGGTGATCTGCGCCTCCGCCCCGGCGGCGAAGGCCGCGGTCTCCTCGTGCCGGACCTGGATCCACTCGATGCCCTTGGTGCGCCGGATCGCGTCCACGACGGGGTTGAGGCTGTCGCCGACGACGCCGTAGAGGCGTTTCACCCCGGCGCGGACGACGATGTCGACGAACTGCTCGGCGACGTTCTGCTTGGCCATGTCTTCACGCACCCCTTCGGTCGCTATGGGTCCATGAATTCACAGGGAACGCGCTCACGCCTCCCACACGGCGGCGGCCGTACGGTCATCGGCGTACCCCTTGACCCGCACCTGGGTGTCGGCGAGGAACGCGGCGAGGCCGGGCGGGCCGCTCCCGGCCCAGCGGCGGGTGAGGTGCCGGGCGAGCTCGGGTTCGCCGCGCAGCGGTTCGGCGAGGCCGCCGGTGCACAGCAGCAGGGTGTCACCCGGGCGGGCGACGGAGGCGCGGAACCGGAAGGGGTCGCGCGGCGGCGCGGGCGCGGGCTCGTACGGGCTCGGGGGCGTGGTGATGCCCAGGTCCATGGTGAGCCGGTCGCCCTCGGGGGTGCCCGCCGGCGGCGAGCCGAAGCCGACCACGGCGGCGCCGGTGGCGGTGGCGACCCGCGGCTCGATGTCCTCCCAGGCGCCGTCGCGCAGCCGGAACAGGCCGCCGGAGCCGACGCCGAAGAACACCCGGGTGCGGCAGCGCGGGTCGGCGGGCAGCAGCAGGCAGCGCAGGGACGCGGTGTACTCCTCCGGCTCGACGCCGAGGTCGGCGGCGCGGGCGCGGAGCCTGCCGAGGCTGCGGTCGGTGAGCCGGTGCAGGCCGGACTTCAGGTCGCCGCGGCGGGCGGCCCGGATGTCCCGCGCGAGCCGCGCGTGGCTGCGGCCCACGGCCCCGCCGATCCACGCGCAGGCGTCCGCCGCCGCGCGGTGCGCCCCCGCCGTGGCGCGGGCGCCGGTGGCCATGGCGACCAGGACCAGCGCGTCCTCGCCGGACCCGAACCGGGCGGTGAGCAGGGCGTCGCGGCGCGGCTCGCCCCGGTACCGCGCCGAGTCCCCGCGCAGGGACACCGCGCGCAGCGTGCTGGTGCCGTAGCGGGCGCCGTCGAGCACGGTGTCGGCGACGAGGCTGCCGAGGTCGTCCGGGTCGGCGGCGGGCAGCCCGGTCGGCTCGGGCTCATAGGTCGGCGGCCCGTCCCCCACGTACGCCGCCTCCGCCTCCGCCTCCTCGCCCGCCACCGGGACACCGCCGCCCCGGCCCCGGGCGGGCGGCCGGGACACCGAGGGGAAACTGACGGGCCCGGAGGGGGCCGCGGGGGCCCAGGGGGCGGGGGCGCGATAGGTGGGGGGCACCGAACGCGGGGGGCCCTCGGGGAGGGTGCCCTCGGGGGAGGTGCGCTCGAAGGAGGCGCGCTCGGGAGGGGGCGGCTTGGGGGTGGGGGGCTTGGTGGGGGGCGCTGGTGGTTCTGCGGGGGGCGCGGGTGGCCTGGTGGGGGGCGCCGGTGGCTCGGCCGCCGTTGGCCCGGTGACGGCGGGCGGCGTGGCGGCGGCCATGGAGCCGGTGGACGGCGTAGGTGACTCGGCCGCCGGGAGCCCGGCAGGCGGCGAGGGTGCCCCTGCGGACGGCGTACGTGGCTCGGCCGCCGTTGGCCCGGTGACGGCGGGCGGTATGGCGGCGGCCATGGGGTCGGTGGACGGTGGGGGCGGCTCGGCCGCCGTGGAGCCGGTGGACGGCGTAGGTGACTCGGCCGCCGAGGGCCCGGCGGGCGGCGAGGGCGGTCCTGCGGGGGGCGCCGGTGGCTCGGCCGCTGTTGGCCCGGTGGCGGCGGGCGGTATGGCGGCGCCCGTGGGGTCGGCGGGCGGTGTGGGTGACTCGCCCGCCGGGGCCCCGTCGGGCGGCCGGGGCGGTCCGGCAGGTGGTGAGGGCGGTTCGGCAGGCGGCGAGGGCGCTTCGGCAGGTCGTGGCGGCCGGGCTGCGAAGGTGGCGCGCCGCGGAGCCAACTCCTCGGCGCGGGCGCCCCGTTGGCGCGGCACGGGCACGGGCTCCCGCCCAGCCCGGCCAGCCTTCCGCCCGCCCAAGGCGGACTCCGCGGCCTCCCGCCCAGCCGGGGCAGTCTTCCGCCCGGCCGGATCGGCCTCCCGCCCAGCCGGGTCAGTCGTCCGCCCAGCCGAATCGGCCTCCCGCCCAGCCGGGCCGGGCTCCGCAGCCCCCCTCCCGCCCAGGGCAGGCTTTGCGGGCTCCCGCCCAGCCGTGTCGGCCCCGGCAGTGCCTCGCCCGCCCGGGTCGGCCCCGGCTTCGCCGCCTGTACCGGACCCGGCCCGGGCCTCAGTGCCTGAGGCGACCTCCCCCCGGCCGCCACCGCCAGAGGAAGCCCCCGCCTGTTCCTCCCCGTCGGCGGGGCCCTCAGCCGGATCCAGGCCGTCCGCCCGGGCCGCTGCCCGGGCCTCAGCGCCC
Organism: Streptomyces sp. CC224B; assembly: GCF_030010595.1. Lineage (NCBI taxonomy): Bacteria > Bacillati > Actinomycetota > Actinomycetes > Kitasatosporales > Streptomycetaceae > Streptomyces > Streptomyces sp. CC224B. The sequence goes on from NZ_JASCXL010000054.1 coordinate 55,202, forward strand.
GGGGCGGGCCCCGCCCGCTCTCCCTCGCCAGGGGCGGCCCCCGCCCCTGCCTCACGGCCCGGAGCGGGCTCCCCCGGCTCTCCCCCGTCGGATGATGCGGCAGCCTCGGGCCACGCCGCCCGGGAGCGGCCCGTCGCGAAGCTCGTGGTGCCGTCCGGCGGGCGGGGCGGTCCGGCCGCCGGGGAACAGCGGATGCCGCGGGGGTCGGGGGCGGTCGGCGGCTCCACCGCCGGGGCGGAACGCCCGCTCCGGGGGTCGGGCACCGCCCGGGCGTCCGGGGAGCCGGCCGCGGGCCCGTCCCCCGCCACCGTCCCCGCGGCCGAGGCGAACCGGTCGTCCAGGGAGTCGGCCGCGGCCGCGGGCCCCGTGTCGTCCTTCTCCTCGTCGTACAACTGCGCCCACCAGTCGGCCTCCTGACCCGTGGGCCCGGCGGGCCTCTCCCCCTGCTGGCTCATGCCCTCATTGTCCACCGCACAGGCCGTACGAAAACGGCGCATCCGGAAATTCGAGGCCGGGTGGTGCGGGGTGGCGCGGGGCGTGCCGGACGGTCCCACCCCCCACGGGAGGGCCGCCCGGCACACCGGCCACCCTGGCAGACGGGCGGGTGGTGCGGTGATGATGTCCATGGCGTGTTCACGCCGTGGCCGGTTTCCGCCAACCACGGCCGGACCAGCTGGAACGCGCCGTGACGACCGGGGAGGGAGGCCGCATGCTGGCCGCCGTAGGGCTGGACGAGACGCACGAGGCGGCGTACCGCGCACTGGTGTCGGTCGGGGCCGCCGACGTGCCGGACCTGGCGCGCCGGCTCACCCTCGCCGAGCCGGAGACGGAGCGCGCGCTGCGCCGCCTGGAGCGCCACGGGCTCGCGGCGCAGTCCTCGGGCCGGGCCGGGCGCTGGGTGGCGGCGCCGCCCGGCGTGGCCCTCGGCGCGCTGCTCACCCAGCGGCGGCACGAGCTGGACCGGGCGGAGCTGGCGGCGACGCTGCTCGCCGAGGAGTACCGGGCGCGGGCGGCCGAGCCCACCGTGCACGACCTGGTCGAGGTGGTGACCGGCACGGCCGCCGTCGCGCAGCGCTTCCTCCAGCTCCAGCTGGGCGCGCGCCGCGAGGTGTGCGCCCTGGTGACGGGCCGGCCGGTCGCGGTCAGCGGCGCGGAGAACCACGCGGAGGAGCAGGCCGCGCACCGGGGCGTGGCCTACCGCGTGGTCGTCGAGCGGGAGGTCCTCGCCGCGCCGACGGGGCTCGCCGACATCGCCGAGGCCATGGGCCGGGCCGAGCGGGTGCGGGTGGTGGACCGCGTCCCGACGAAGCTGGTGCTCGCGGACGGCTCGCTGGCGATGGTGCCGCTGACGTCGCGGGCGGCGGAGCCCGCCGCGCTCGTGGTGCACGCGAGCGGGCTGCTCGACTCGCTGGCGGCCCTGTTCGAGGCGGTGTGGCGGACCGCGCTGCCGCTGCGCCTCGGCGCGGACGGCGCGGTGCGCGAGGCCGCGGACGGGCCCGACGGCACGGACCTGGAGGTCCTGTCGCTGCTACTCGCGGGGCTGACGGACGCGAGCGTGGCGAAACAGCTCGACCTCGGCCTGCGCACGGTGCAGCGCCGGGTCAAGCGCCTGATGGAGCTGACGGGCGTGACCACGCGCCTCCAGCTGGGCTGGCACGCGTACGAACGCGGCTGGGTGGCCCGCGAGGCGGGCGCGCCCCGTGCCCCCGGGGCCCGCCGGGCCTGAACCGCCGACCTGCGGCCGGGCACCCGTTCCTGCACCCTGAACAGATGGGAGCGTGGGAGCTCGCCCTGGTCGGTGTGGTGATGCTGCTCGGCCTCGGCGGGGTGCTGGTGCCCGGGGTGCCCGGCTCGTGGCTGGTGTGGGCCGGTGCCCTGTGGTGGGCGCTCCAGGACCCGCACGGGCGGGCCTGGGCCGTCCTGGTGGGCGCGACCCTGGTGCTCCTGGTGTCCCTGGTGGTGCGCTGGCAGTTGCCGCCGCGCCGGCTGCGGGAGTCCGGCGCGACGCACCGGCTCGCGGCGTACGCGGGCGCCGGGGCGCTGCTCGGGTTCTGCCTGGTGCCGGTGGTCGGGGCCGCGCCCGGGTTCGTGGGCGGGATGTACCTGGCGGAGCGGCTGCGCCTCGGCGGGCACGGCCAGGCGGCGACGGCGGTGCGGACGGCCCTGCGGGCGGGCGGCTGGAACGTGTTCGTGGAGCTCTACGCGTGCCTGCTGATCGTGGGGGCCTGGGTGGCGGCGGTCGTCCTCAGGGGCTGACGCCCCGCCCTCCGCACCGGGAGCGCCTGACATCGGGACTCCTGGGACCGGCGGTCCTGGCCCGCGCACCGGTGCGCGCGGCACCGTCGGCGTGCCAGCCTCACCCCATGACCGAATTCAGCGCGGCCGAGCGCGCCTACCTGAAGTCCCAGCGCCTGGGCAGGCTCGCCACCGTCGACCCGCACGGCCAGCCGCAGGCCAACCCGGTCGGCTTCTTCCCGCAGGACGACGGCACGATCCTCATCGGAGGCCATGCCCTGGGCACCACGAAGAAGTGGCGCAACCTCCAGGCCAACCCGAAGGTGGCGCTCGTCGTGGACGACATCGTCAGCGAACGCCCGTGGCAGGTCCGGGGCGTGGACATCCGCGGCGATGCGGAGCTGCTCACCGGCCCGCACGACCTCGGCCCGCACTTCAGCGAGGAGCTGATCCGCGTCCACCCCCGGCGGATCCACAGCTGGGGCCTGGAGGAGGAGGCGGGCTGACCCGCCGCGCAGGAGCAGCGTGCCGGGCGCGTCACGCCGTCTCCCGCCCGGCGGCGCGCAGGTGGCGTACCGCGTACGACCGCCACGGCCGCCACGCCTCGTCCACGTGCTCGCCGGGCGGGGCCACGTCCGGGTCGCCGAGCGCCCGCATGCGGATCAGGGCGACCGCCGCCGCGTCCACGCCGTCCACGGCGAGCAGGTGCCGCTCGGCGTCGTCGCGGTCGGCGCCCGCGTCCAGGCGTACGGTGCCGTCGGCCAGCGCGGCCGCCAGCGGCAGCCGCTCCGCGAGGGCCGCGGGCGCGGGGAAGACGTGCGTGAGCGGTCCGCACGGGCTCGGCAGCGGTGTGCCGTGCGCGGCGACCAGGCGCGCGGCCACGGCGCGGCCCACGACCGCGCGGACCGCGAACTCCTCCGGGTCGGCGGCCCCCGGCGAGCGCAGCCCCGGCCGGGCCCGCACCAGCGGCGCCAGGCGGGGGTCCGCGCCGAGCCGCTCGTCCACGGCGTACGGGTCGGCGTCCAGGTCGAAGAGACCGCGCAGGCGCTGCACGGCCGTGGTCAGGTCGCGCAGGTCCGTGAGGTGCAGCCGGGCCTCGAGCCAGCCGCCCGCGCGGGTGTCGGCGCGCCGCCGCGGGCCCCGCTCCTCGACGGCGACGATGCCACTGGCGTGCGGCAGCCGCAGCGTGCGCCGGTAGGTGCGCGCGCCGCGCTCACCGCGTACGTCCTCGACGCCGGGCAGCGCCTCGGCGGCGAGCAGGTCGAAGACGGCGGCGGCCTGGTACGGCCCGCGGTGGGCGAGCCGCAGCGGAATGCCCGCGGCGGGCGTGGCGCGGCCGCCGCCCCGCTTGGGCGCGGCGGCGCGCAGGCCGGTGGGCGTCAGGTCGTACACGGCGCGGATGGTGTCGTTGAACTGCCGCACGCTGGCGAAGCCCGCCGCGAAGGCGATCTCCGTGACCGGCAGGTCGGTGGTCTGGAGCAGCACGCGCGCGGTGTGCGCGCGCTGCGCCCGGGCCAGCGCGACGGGGCCCGCGCCGAGCTCGGCGGTGAGCTGCCGCTGCACCTGCCGGGCGCTGTACCCGAGCCGCGTCGCGAGCCCGCCGACGCCCTCGCGGTCCACCACGCCGTCGCCGATCATCCGCATGGCGCGGCCGACGACGTCCGCCCGTACGTTCCACTCGGCAGACCCCGGAACGGCGTCCGGGCGGCACCGCCGACAGGCCCGGAACCCCTGGCTCTGCGCGGCGGCGGCCGTCGGATAGAAGGTCACGTTCTGCCGCTTGGGCGTCACGGCCGGACAGCTCGGCCGACAGTAGATCCCGGTGGTGGACACACCGAAGAAGAACTCCCCGTCGAACCGGGCGTCACGACTGCGAACGGCTTCATACCGGGTGTCGAGATCGCTCACGTGTCCAGTGTCGTCCCCGCTCCCCCCACCGGCTGGCGGAATTCGGACACGGACACGCAGCAGTCACTCCCGCTGTCGGCCATCGTCCTGCGGGGCGGAACGGGTACCCAGCCGCTCCCCGCTCTCGGCCACCGTCCTGTGGGGCGGAACGGGTACCCAGCCGCTCCCGCTGTGGGCCATCGTCCTGTGCGGAGGAACGGGTACCCAGCCGCTCCCGCTGTGGGCCATCGTCCTGTGCGGAGGAACGGGTGCCCAGCCGCTCCCGCTGTGGGCCATCGTCCTGTGCGGAGGAACGGGTGCCCAGCCGCTCCCGCTGTGGGCAATCGTTCCGCACGGCGGAACGGGTGGGCACAGCCCTGGGTGCCGAGCCACCGGAAACCAGGGCCGGACCAAGGCGGGAGCCCACCCGCCCGCAGCGCGCTAGCGCACGCGCCCCCGCTTGAGATCCATCGCCGCCTTCCCCTCGGCTCCGCGCCGCTTCCACTCCTTCCGCATCTCCGCCCGCATCCGCGCGTTCGTCTTCGCGACGATCCGCTGGTTCTCGCGGAGCAGCTTCCGGTAGCTGTCGAGCCGCCGCTCGTGCAGCGAGCCGTCCTCCAGGGCGGCGAGCACGGCGCAGCCGGGCTCCGCCACGTGCGCGCAGTCGTGGAAGCGGCAGCCCTGTGCCAGTTCCTCGATCTCGGCGAAGACCTGTCCGACGCCGCTGCCGGCGTCGTAGAGGCCGACGCCGCGCAGGCCCGGCGTGTCGATGAGCACGCCGCCGCCCGGCAGCGGGATCAGGTTGCGGGTGGTGGTGGTGTGCCGCCCCTTGCCGTCGACGGCACGGATGGCCTGGACCTCCATGACGTCGGCGCCGGCGAGCGCGTTGGCGAGGGTGGACTTGCCCGCGCCCGAGGGCCCGAGGAGGACGCAGGTGCCGCCGCCGACGACGGCGGTGAGGACGTCGACCCCGTCCCCGTACGCGGCGCTGACGGGCAGCACCGGCACGCCGGGCGCGGCGGTCTCCACGTCCTGGACGAGGTAGGCGAGGGCGGTGGCGTCGGGCACGAGGTCGGCCTTGGTGAGGACGACGACGGGCTGGGCCCCGGACTCCCAGGCGAGGGCCAGGAACCGCTCGACGCGCCCGAGGTCGAGTTCGGCGGCCAGGGACACGGCGACGACCGCGTGGTCGACGTTGGCGGCGAGGATCTGCCCCTCGGACCGCTTGGACGAGGTGGACCGCACGAACGACGTGCGCCGCGGCAGGTAGTCCCGCACGTAGCGCGGGTCGCCGCCGGGCGCGTCCACGGCCGCCCAGTCGCCGGTGCAGATGACGCGCAGCGGGTCGTGCGGGGTGACGTAGGTGGTGTCGGCCCGGATGACACCTTCCTCGGTGACGACCAGGTCGCAACTGCCCCGGTCGACCCGGACCACCCGCCCGGGCAGCAGCCCGCGCTCCGCGTACGGGGCGAAGGCGGATGCCCAGCCCTCGTCCCAGCCGTAGGCGGCCAGCGGATGCGCGCCGGAGGCGGCGCCCGACGACGGGGAGGACAGCGGCGAACGAGAAGAAGACGCCGATGACGCAGCAGACGAAGACGACGCAGAAGACGGTGAAGCAGAAGACGAAGACGACGAAGACAAGGGGAAACCCTTCACAAGGGTGGCCCCGGCCCGCGCGCGACGGCGCGGCGAAGGCGCCTCAAGGCGCCGAGAGGAATGTCAGCCGGAGACCACGGAGGTGGAAGTGACGAACGTCCGGACGTGGGCAGCACCCATCGCAACGACAGCCATCGGTCACACCTCCGCTTCCTGTATCGGCCTGCTCCGGCGACACGGCGCCGGGGAACGTGGAGCACTCTAGTTCGGCCCGTCGGCGGCGCGCCACCTGTTTTTCCGCTCGGCTCCGTCCGCCCGTCACCCGTCCGCCGCACGCCCGGAATCCGGGGCAAGAAACCGGCGGGGCCGCGCCGGAAATGATTGAGCCGGGCCGCCTCCGCACGGTCTGATGGGGGCATGGAGCTCCCCTACCACGAGGACGTGTCCCCCGGCTCCGGCGGTCTGCCGCCCCGTGCGTGGTACGCGGGGTCGGACGCCGCCGTGCTTCCGCTCAACGGGAGCTGGCGGTTCAGGCTGTCGCCGGGGGCCGATGCCGAGGACGAGGCGTTCGCCGCCGACGGGTTCGACGCGGCGGCGTGGGACGAGGTCGCAGTGCCCGGGCACTGGGTGCTGCAGGGCCACGGCGCGCCGGTCTACACCAACCAGTTGTATCCGTTCCCCGTCGACCCGCCGCGGGTGCCCACCGAGAACCCGACCGGCGACCACCTGCGCTGTTTCGACCTGCCCGCCGACTGGCCCGCGGGCGGCGGGGCGACGCTGCGGTTCGACGGCGTCGAGTCGTGCGCGCGGGTGTGGCTGAACGGCACGCCGCTCGGGGACTTCAAGGGGTCCCGGCTGCCGCACGAGTTCGCGGTGGGCCCGCTGCTGCGGCCGCGCGACAACGTGCTCGCCGTGCGGGTGCACCAGTGGTCGTCGGGCTCGTACCTGGAGGACCAGGACCAGTGGTGGCTGCCGGGCATCTTCCGCGACGTGACGCTGCTGCACCGGCCCGAGGGCGCGGCCGGGGACTTCTTCACGCACGCGTCGTACGACCACCGCGACGGCACCGGCACGCTGCGGGTCGACTCCGAGGTCGCCGGGCGGGTCACCGTGCCGGAGCTGGGGATCGACGTCGCCACCGGGCAGAGCGTGACCGTGGCCGTGGAGCCCTGGTCGGCGGAGCGGCCCCGGCTGTACGACGGGGTGCTGGCCACGCCGGGCGAGCGGGTGCCGCTGCGGATCGGGTTCCGTACGGTCGCCGTGGTGGACGGCCTGATCACCGTGAACGGGCGGCCGATCCTCTTCCGCGGCGTCAACCGGCACGAGTTCCACCCGGAGACCGGGCGCGCGGTCGACCTCGCCACCATGCGCGCCGACGTCCGGCTGATGAAGCTGCACAACATCAACGCGGTGCGCACCTCCCACTACCCGCCACACCCCGCCTTCCTCGACCTCTGCGACGAGCTGGGCCTGTGGGTCGTCGACGAGTGCGACCTGGAGACGCACGGCTTCACCACGCGCGGCTGGGAGGGCAACCCCGTCGACGACGCCCGCTGGACCCCGGCGCTCCTGGACCGCGCGGAGCGCACCGTCGAGCGGGACAAGAACCACCCGTCGGTGATCATCTGGTCGCTGGGCAACGAGTGCGGCACCGGCCGGGGCCTGACCGCGATGGCCGAGTGGATCCGCGGCCGCGACCCGGGGCGGCTGCTGCACTACGAGGGCGACCCGTCCTGCGCCGACACCGACATGTACTCGCGCATGTACGCCGACCACGCCGAGGTGGAGCGGATCGGCCGCCGCGAGGACGGCGGCCCGGACCGGCGCCGGGGCCTGCCGTTCGTCCTGTGCGAGTACGCCCACGCCATGGGCAACGGCCCCGGCGGGCTCAGCGACTACCAGCGGCTCTTCGAGACGTACGAGCGGCTCCAGGGCGGGTTCGTGTGGGAGTGGGTCGACCACGGCCTGAAGCACCCGGTGCTGGGCTACGCGTACGGCGGCGACTTCGGCGAGGAGCTGCACGACGGGAACTTCGTCTGCGACGGCCTGTGCTTCCCCGACCGGACGCCGTCACCGGGGCTGCTCGAGTACAAGCGGGTGATCCAGCCGGTGCGGTTCGCGTACGACGCGGGGACCGGCACGGTGCGGGTGACCAACCTGTACGACGTCGCGGACCTGTCGGAGCTGTCCTTCGAGTGGACCTACCGCGTGGACGGCCCGGGCGGTGACGGCCCGTCGGCGTCCGGGCCGCTCGACGTGCCGCCCGAGCTCGGGCCCGGCGAGAGCGTCGAGCTGAAGCTGCCCGATCCGCCCGCCGCCGCCCGGGACGCCGAGACGTGGCTGCACCTGTCGGCGATGGTCTGCGAGGAGACCAACTGGGCGCCCCTGGACCACCTGGTGGCGTGCGCCGACTTCCCCGTGACCGCGCGTCCGCCGGTGCCCGTCGCCGCCGGTGAGCGGCCGCGCCGCCGCGGCTACGACCTGACGCTCGGCCCCGGCCGCTTCGACGTCCGCACCGGTGAGCTGCGCGCCCTCGGCGACCTCACCCTCAGGTCCGCGCCGCGCCTGGACGTGTGGCGGGCGCCCACCGACAACGACGACGGCGCGCCCTGGCAGCCCGACACCCGCCACGGGCCGCTGTGGCGCACCCTCGGCCTGCACCGGATGCGCCACCGGCTCGACGGCGTGGACACGGACGGGGAGGCCCTGACCGTCCGGACGCGGGTGGCGCCCGCCGCCCGCGACCTGGCGCTGCGCACCGTCTACCGCTGGACGTCCGACGGCACGGCCCTGCGCCTGGCCGTGTCCGTGACGCCCGAGGGCCGCTGGGACGAGGTGCCGCTGCCCCGGCTCGGCGTACGGCTCGGGCTTCCGGCCACGCTGGGGCACGCGCACTGGTTCGGCGGCGACGGCGAGGCCTACCCGGACACCAGGGCGGCCTCCCGGATGGGCTGGTGGTCGTCGCGGGTGGAGCGGATGCAGACGCCGTACCTGCGGCCGCAGGAGAACGGGGCGCGGGCCGACGTGCGCTGGGCGGAGCTGCGCGCGGGCTCCGGCGGGCCGGGGGTGCGCGTCGTGGGCGATCCGGCGTTCTGGTTCACGGCCCGGCCCTGGAGCACCGAGGAGCTGGACGCCGCCACGCACCGCACGGACCTGACGCCGGGTGACACGGTGTGGGTGCACCTCGACCACGGGCTGCGCGGCATCGGCTCCCAGTCGTGCGGGCCCGGGGTGCTGCCGCGGTACGAACTGCGGGCGGCGCCCGTAGAGTTCGCCTTCACTTTCTCGGTGGCCGAAGCGGGCCGGTGAGAGAAGACTGAGGGTCGGCGCCCCCGCGGCGGCCGGGCCCTCGCACCCCGTGTGACCCGGAGGAACGAGGTCGCGGCCGCCTAGACTGGAAGGGACGACTCACGCGCCGCCCTGGGGGGAGGGAGCACCCGGTGTCACACCAGCAGCTCGGCCACAGGCCCGCGCGGCCGGAGCCCACGCCCCCGCCCCCGGACGACGCGCGCCCGGCGCGGTTCGTGGGCTGGCTCGGCGGCTTCGGCTGCGTCGCCGCCGGGTACGCGGTGTTCCAGTCCCTGGTGGGCGTGTTGCCGGACGCGATCTCGCCCGACGCCGCGCGGTACGGCATCGCGGCGGTCAGCGGCGTCGGCACGGGCGTCGCCGCGTGGCTGTCGGCGGCGCTGCTGCGCGCCCGGTCGCAGGCGGGCGGCGCGGACGCCGGCCCGGTGCCCGCGCG
>NZ_JASCXL010000055.1:0-63686 GCF_030010595.1 Streptomyces sp. CC224B
CTGCTCGGCCCGTCGTCGGCGTCATCCGCGCCTGGCGGTGGCGCCGCCGTCCGGCCCCGGCCGGGGCCGGTGGGGGGGCGCCGGCGCGCGCGGGGGGCGCGGGGCGGGGCCGGGGGCCGGGCCGGCCGCGGCCGCCGGGCCCGGCCGCGATGCGGCGCGACGGCGACCGGCTGCGGTTCGTGGGCGCCGCGACGCGGCGCATCGCCCGCGGCATCGACCTCGACGAGATCGTGATGGGGCTGTGCCGGGCCACGGTCCCGACGTTCTCGGACGCGATCCTGGTCTATCTGCGCGACCCGCTGCCGGTGGGCGACGAGCGCCCGGTCGGGCCGCTGCTGCTGCGCCTGCGGCGGACCGACCGCATCCCCGAGGACCACGACACCGACGGCGGCACGCTGCCCGCGCTCCAGGTGCAGTCCGACCTGGCGACGGCCTCCGAGCTGTGCGAGGTCCGCGTCAACAGCGCCCTCGACCACGTGCTGCGCGGCGTCCGGCCGGTGTTCGCGGACTCCGCGGTGGCGCTCGGCGCGCTGCCGGAGCTGCTCGGCTCGGGCCGCACGGTCCCGGGCGGGCAGCGGGCGATCCTGGCGCCGCTGCGGGGGCGGCGCCGGGTGATCGGCGCGGCGGTCTTCCTGCGCCGCCCGGACCGGCACCCCTTCGAGGCCGACGACCTGCTTGTGGCGGCCCAGCTCGCCACGCACAGCGCGCTCGGCATCGACAAGGCCGTCCTGTACGGCCGCGAGGCGTACATCGCCGACGAGTTGCAGCGCACGATGCTCCCCGAGACCCTGCCGCGCGCCACCGGCGTGCGGCTCGCCTCGCGCTACCTCCCGGCCGCCGAGACCGCCCGCGTCGGCGGCGACTGGTACGACGCGATCCCGCTGCCCGGCAGCCGGGTCGCCCTCGTCGTCGGCGACGTCATGGGCCACTCGATGACGTCCGCGGCGATCATGGGCCAGCTCCGCACGACCGCGCAGACCCTCGCCGGGCTCGACCTGCCGCCGCAGGAGGTCCTGCACCACCTCGACGAGCAGGCCCAGCGGCTCGGCTCGGACCGCATGGCGACCTGCCTGTACGCGGTCTACGACCCGGTCTCGCACCGCATCACCATCGCCAACGCGGGCCACCCGCCGCCCGTCCTGCTGCACCTAGGCGGGCGCGCGGAGGTGCTGCGCGTGCCCCCGGGCGCGCCCATCGGCGTGGGCGGCGTGGACTTCGAGGCCGTCGAGCTGGACGCCCCGGCGGGCGCGACGCTGCTGCTGTACACCGACGGGCTCGTGGAGTCCCGGCTGCGGGACGTGTGGACCGGCATAGAGCAGCTCCGCGAGCGGCTCGCCGCCACCGCCCAGCTCACCGGGCCCGACCACCCGCCGCCCCTGGAGGCGCTCTGCGACGAGGTGCTCGACATGCTCGGGCCCGGCGACCGCGACGACGACATCGCCCTGCTCGCCGCCCGCTTCGACGGCATCGCGCCCAGCGACGTGGCGTACTGGTTCCTGGAACCGGAGGACGCCACGCCGTCGCGCGCCCGCCGCCTGGCCCGCTCCGCCCTGGAGCGGTGGGGCCTGACGGACCTGAACGACGCCGTGGAGCTGCTGGTCAGCGAGGTCGTCACGAACGCGGTGCGGTACGCCACGCGCCCGATCACGCTGCGGCTGCTCCGCACCGACGTGCTGCGCTGCGAGGTCGGCGACGACGTGCCGCAGCTGCCGCGGCTGCGGCAGGCGCGGGCCACGGACGAGGGTGGCCGCGGCCTCTACCTGGTCAACAGGCTGGCGCGGCGCTGGGGCGCCACCCGGCTGAGCACGGGCAAGGTGGTCTGGTTCGAGCTGAACCAGAGCTGAGCCGGGGCTGGACCGGAGCTGAGCCGGGCGGGCCCCGCACAGTCTCGTACGCTCCGGTCCCGTACGGCTTGGCCCGTTCCCGCCCGGTCCCATCCGCTTCCGTACGCGACAAACGCCCGGAACCAGTGGTTCCGGGCGTTGCCGCGTGTCCGTCCGGTGCCTCGGGCGGGCCCTATTCGTCGGACCTGCCCGACCGGTCCGCCCGCCGGTCCTCGGGGTCGTCGGGCGTGCCCCCGGTGGACGGCGGGGTCGTCGTCGGGGTCGTCGGCGGCTGCGTCGTCGGGGTGGTGGGCGTCGTGGGCGGCCGCGTCGTCGGGGTCGTCGGCGGCTTCGTCGAGGGCGGCCGGGTCGTCGGCGGCTTGCTGCTCGGCTTGTCCTCGTCCTCCTCCGGCTCGGTCGGCCGCAGGGTCGGCGTCGGCGGGGCCTGGGTGGTCGGCTCCGGCGGCGGCGCGACGGCCGCGCCCATGTCGGTGTCGAGGTCGAACCTGGTGCGCGAGCCGGTCGCGTCGAAGGTGTACGCCGCCCAGACCTCGGCCGGGAAGCTGCCGCCGTCGACGCGCGGCTTGCCGCCCGCGCCCCGCATGGAGACCTGGGTGCCGCGCTTGACCTTGCCCTCGTCCTTGGGCTGCTCGCCGAACAGGCCGACCGCGGTGACCAGCTTCGGCGTGTAGCCGACGAACCAGGCCGACTTGTTGTCGTCGGACGTACCGGTCTTGCCCGCCACCTGCTGGCCGTCGCGGGTGGGCGCGTCGCGCACGGACTTCCGGGCGGTGCCGTCGTCGACCACGCCGGTGAGCACGGAGGTCACGGAGTCCGCGGCGCCCCGCTTGATCACCTGGTCGCCGATCGCCCCGGGCAGCTCGACGGTGCGGTCCTTGTGCTCGACGGACTTCACGAGCCGCGGGGTGACCAGCTTGCCGTGGTTGTCGAGCGTCGCGTACACCCCGGCCATCTCCAGGGGGCTCGCGCCCATCGTGCCGAGGGTCTGCGCGGGCACAGCGGGCAGGCCCTTGGTGCTCATGCCCAGCTTGCCCGCGGTCTCCAGGACCTTGTCCATCTTCACGTCCACGCCCATCTGCGCGAACACGGAGTTGATGGACTTGTTCATCGCGGTCTGCACGGTGACCGGCCCGTAGGAGCGGTCGTCCTCGTTCGGCGGCGCGAAGGCGATGTCGCTGCCCTTGACGGGGCGCTCGCTGCGGCCGCTGTAGACGGTGTTCGCCGTGATCGGCGTGCCGTCCTGGGTGGTGGCGCCCTCCTCCAGGGCGGCGGCGAGTATCAGCGGCTTGAAGGTGGAGGCGGGCTGGTAGTCGGTGCGGGTCGCGTTGTTCCGGTAGTGCTTGAGGTAGTCGCTGCCGCCGTACATCGCGACGACCGCGCCGGTCTTCGGGTCCACGGACACCGCGCCCGCCTGCACGCGCGCGTCGGCCTTGCTCTTCTTCGGGTCGAGGCGGTCGTTGAGCTTCCGGTCGACGGCCTTCTCGAGCTGGCGCTGCTTCTTGCGGTCGATGTTCAGCGTGATGGTGTACCCGCCGAGCTTGAGCTGCGCCTCGGCCTCGGACTTGGTGTAGCCCTGCCGCATGAGCTGCCGCTGGACGATCTCGTTGCCGAACTGGACGAGGTAGCCCGTCTGCCCCTTCATGCCGGGCGCGGCCTTCGGCGGGTCCGGGTAGGGGAACTTCAGGCCGTCGCGCTCGCCCTTGTCCAGCCAGTCCTCCTCGACCATGTTGTCCAGGACGTAGTTCCAGCGCTCCTTGACCAGCTTCTTGCCGGTGTCGGAGGCGGTGGCCCAGTCGTAGGAGCTCGGCGCCTGGAGGAGCGCGGCGAGGTAGGCGCCCTGCGCGACGTTCAGCTTCGCGGCGTCGACGCCGTAGTACGCCTGGGCGGCGGCCTGGATGCCGTAGGCGCCGCGGCCGTAGTAGCTGGTGTTGATGTAGCCCGCGAGGATGTCGTCCTTGCTCTTCTCGCGGTCCACCTTCAGCGAGATGACCAGTTCCTTGAGCTTGCGCGAGACGGTCTGTTCCTGCGACAGGTAGTAGTTCTTGACGTACTGCTGGGTGATCGTCGAGCCGCCCTGCTTGCCCTTGCCGGACAGGGTGTTGAGCACGCCGCGCGCGGTGCCCTTGAAGTCGATGCCGGTGTCCTTGTAGAAGGACTTGTTCTCGGCGGCGACGAACGTGCGCTGCACACCCTTGGGGATCTCGTCCAGGTCGACGATCTCGCGGTTGACGTCGCCGTCGCGGTAGAAGACCGTGCCGTCGCTGTACTTGAAGATGTTGCTCTGCTTCTTCGCCAGGGCGTTGCCCTTGGGGATGTCCACCACCAGGTAGAGGACGACGAAGCCGAGCACGGCGAGCAGGATGACGCCGAAGAAGTAGCCGAGGAGCTTCTTCCAGGTGAAGAAGCGGCGGATGCCGGTGGGCTTGGGTTTGCCGCCGCGGGTGCGCTTGCCCGGACGGCCACCGGAGCCGGAGCCACCCGCCCCGCCGGAGCCGGAGCCGGACCCGGACTCGCCGGGGCCGGTGCCCGCCGGGCCGTCCGCCGCGGGGCCCGTACCGGCGCCGGTGCGCGTGCCGGTGTCCGGAGTGCCGGCGTCGACGGGGGTGCCGGCGGCCGGAGTGCCGCCGGACGGGCGGCCGCGCGCTGCCCGGCGCGCACCGCGCTGCCGCGCTTTTCGCTCTTCCGCTCGGCCCATGACTGTGGTCGCTCCGCTCTTCTCGTCGTCGCTTCTCGTCGTCGCTTCTCGTCGCTCCGCGTCGTCCGCCCGGCGAGGGCTCGGCACCGGTTCGCCGGCTCCTCGCCCCCGTGCGGCCCACGCGTCCCGCACGTCCCATACAGGACAGGTCAGCTCATGAAGCTAACACCGCACCGAATGACAGAAGACGCCCGATACGGTCTTTTCCGGACGTGACAATGAGCACCCACCGCGAGGGAACCCTTACCACTCCACCGGAATCGACTCCCCCGAAGCGCGGACGGTTGCCTCCCGTTTCCGCCGGAGTGCTCCCTTCCACACCTACACACTCGACGTATACACCGCACGTATACGTGGTGTGTATAGTGCTCCGCATGTCCATCGGTCACACGCTCCTCGGGCTGCTCGAGTCCGGACCGCGCCACGGTTACGACCTCAAGCGCGCCTTCGACGAGAAGTTCGGGCACGACAAGCCACTGCACTACGGGCAGGTCTACTCGACCATGTCCCGCCTGCTGAAGAACGGCCTCGTGGAGGTCGACGGGATCGAGGCGGGCGAGGGTCCCGAGCGCAAGCGGTACGCCATCACCGAGGCGGGCATCACCGATGTCCAGCGGTGGCTCGCGACGCCGGAGAAGCCCGAGCCGTACCTCCAGTCCACCCTCTACACCAAGGTGGTCCTCGCGCTGCTCACGCACCGCGACGCCGCCGACATCCTCGACACGCAGCGCTCGGAGCACCTGCGCATGATGCGCATCCTGACCGACCGCAAGCGCAAGGGCGACCTCGCCGACCAGTTGATCTGCGACCACGCCCTGTTCCACCTGGAGGCGGACCTGCGCTGGCTGGAGCTGACCTCCGCCCGGCTCGGCCGGCTCGCCAAGGAGGTACTGCCCGCATGACCCCCGCCGGCTCCCTGCTCTCCGCCCACGGGCTGCGCAAGGCCTACGGGCCCACGACCGCGCTCGACGGCGCCGAGTTCTCCATCCACCCGGGCGAGGTCGTCGCCGTGATGGGCCCCTCCGGCTCCGGCAAGTCCACGCTCCTGCACTGCCTGGCCGGGATCGTGCGCCCTGACGCGGGCGAAATCTCGTACAACGGACAGGAATTGACGGGTATGACGGACACCGCGCTCAGCGCGCTGCGGCGCAGCGAGTTCGGCTTCGTCTTCCAGTTCGGCCAGCTCGTGCCGGAGCTCACCTGCGTCGAGAACGTGGCCCTGCCGCTGCGGCTGAACGGCGCCCGGCGCAAGGACGCCGAGCGCACCGCCCTGACCTGGCTGGAGCGCCTGGAGGTCGACGACGTGCGCGGCAAGCGCCCCGGCGAGGTCTCCGGCGGCCAGGGGCAGCGCGTCGCCGTGGCCCGCGCGCTGGCCACGAGCCCGCGCGTGGTCTTCGCCGACGAGCCGACCGGCGCGCTCGACTCGCTCAACGGCGAGCGCGTCATGGAGCTGCTCACCGACGCCGCCCGCAGCGCCAACGCCGCCGTCGTCCTCGTGACGCACGAGACCCGCGTGGCGGCGTACTCCGACCGCGAGATCGTCGTCCGCGACGGCAGGTCGCGGGACATGGAGCGCGTCGTATGAGCCTGACCCCGACGCGCTCGACTCCCCCGGGGACGGGGCGGTCGAGCCCCGCCTCCCCGGGCCGCTCCGCGGGCCCGACCGGTGCCCGCGCCTGGGCGCGCGACCTGGCCATGGGGCTGCGCTTCGCGGTCGGCGGCGGCCGCGAGGGGTGGATCCGCACGCTTCTCACCGCGGTCGGCGTGGGCCTCGGCGTGGCGCTGCTGCTCGGCGCCGCGTCGGTGCCGGAGCTGATGCATCACCGCGACGCCCGCTCCACCGCGCGGACGCCGCTCGGCGAGATGAGCGGCGAGAAGGTCGAGCGCTCCGACTCGACGGTCCTGATCGTCAACGCGGGCACCGACTTCCGCGACTCGGAGATCAGCGGCCGCGTGGTCCGCGCCGACGGCGGCCACCCGGTCCTGCCGCCCGGCCTCGACGCGCTGCCGCGCCCCGGCGAGCTGGTCGTCTCCCCCGCGCTGCGGGAGCTGATGGACAGCTCCGACGGCAAGCTCCTCAAGGAGCGCTTCAGCCAGTACCGCCTCACGGGCACCATCGGTGACGCGGGCCTGATGCGCCCCAACGAGCTCTTCTACTACCTCGGCTCCGACACCCTCACCAAGAGCGACGGCGCCTTCCGCACCGGCGCCTTCGGCTACAAGGTCAGCGAGGATCCCCTCGACCCGCTCCTGGTCGTCCTCGTCGTCCTGATCTGCGTCGTCCTGCTGACGCCGGTACTGATCTTCATCGGTACGGCGGTCCGCTTCGGCGGGGAGCGGCGCGACCAGCGGCTCGCCGCGCTGCGCCTGGTGGGCGCGGACCGGCGGGCGGTGCGCCGCATCGCGGCGGGCGAGGCGCTGTGCGGGGCACTGCTCGGGCTCCTCGCGGGCGCCGGTTTCTTCCTCGCCGCGCGCCAGCTGCTGGGCGTCGTCGACCTCTGGCAGATCAACGCCTTCCCCTCGGACATGGTGCCGCTGCCGGGGCTCGCCGCGCTGATCCTGCTCGCCGTGCCGGTCTCGTCGGTGCTGGTCACCCTGGTGTCGCTGCGCGCGGTCGCCATCGAGCCGCTGGGCGTGGTGCGCAGCTCCTCCCCGCGCGGGCGCCGCCTGTGGTGGCGGCTGCTGCTCCCGGTCACCGGCCTGCTCATCCTGCTCGGCCAGAACCGCCTGACCTCGTCGGCCACCTCCGACGACGTACACGTCTACACCATCGCGGTCGGCGCGACCCTCGCCCTGGTGGGCCTCGCGACGCTGCTCCCCTGGCTGGTGGAGGCGGCCGTGCGGCGGCTGCGCGGCGGCCCGGTGCCCTGGCAGCTCGCCACCCGCCGCCTGCAGATGAACAGCGGTACGGCGGCCCGCGCGGTCAGCGGCATCACGGTCGCGGTGGCGGGCGCGGTGGCCCTGCAGATGCTGTTCGCGTCCATGCACGACGACTTCAACACCACCACGGACCAGGACCCGCACCGCGCCCAGCTCAGCGTGTACGCGCAGAAGGGCAGCGGCCCGCTCGCCCAGCGCATGATCGACGACTTCCGCGCCACCAAGGGCGTCAAGGGCGTCATCGGCACGGTCTCGGCGTACGTCGTGAAGCCCGGGAAGCTGGGCAAGGGCGAGGAGCTGCGGCCGACCACCGAGCTGTCGGTCGGGACCTGCACCACGCTGCGCGAGCTGGCGCACGTCGGCCGGTGCGCGGACGGTGACACGTTCGTCGTGCACGCGGGCGACGCGGAGCAGGACGCGTGGGTCGACCGGACGGCGCGCCCCGGCAAGCGCATCGACCTCAACTACGACAGTTGGGGCGACTCCACGACCAAGGGGCACGGCGCGCACGTGCCGTGGACGCTGCCGAAGTCGACCCGCGTGGTGCAGGCCAGGCCCGACCCGGTCGGCGACAAGTACAACGGCATCCTCGCGACGCCGGGCGCCGTCGACGTGGAGCGCATGGCCGACGCGCAGACCCGCGCCATGGTCCAGATCGACCCCGGCGTGGCGGACGCGGAGGAGTACGTGCGCAACACCGCGGCCCGCATGGACCCGCTGGTCCGCGTGAACACCATCCGCATGATCGAGCGCGACAAGCAGTACGCCTCCGTGCAGCGGGGCCTCCAGGCCGGGGCCATGGCGACGATGACGCTGATCGCCGCGTCCATGCTGGTGTCGATGCTGGAGCAACTGCGTGAGCGCAAGCGCCTGCTGGCGGCCCTGACCGCCTTCGGCACCCGGCGTACGTCGATGGCCTGGTCGGTCCTGTGGCAGACGGCGATCCCGGTGGCCCTCGGCCTGGCCCTCGCGGTCGTGGGCGGCCTGGCCCTGGGCACGGTGATGTGCCGCATGGTGAACAAGTCGGTCACGGACTGGCTGGTCTTCCTCCCGCTCACCGCCGCGGGCGCGGCCCTGGTGGCGGTGGTGACCCTGCTGAGCCTGCCACCCCTGTGGCGCATGATGCGCCCGGACGGCTTGCGCACGGAGTAGCCCCCACCGAGAGCAGGGGCGGGAACCTCAGGTCTCCCGCCCCTGTCCTCTGCTGTCCTCCGCCCCCTCGCGGGGCGCCCCGAAGGGGCGCGGGGAACTGCGCGACGAGCCACGACAGCGCAGCAGACGGCGACGACACAACCCCCCCGCGGCGGGCAGCCGCGAAGCCCCGGCCCAGCCAGGCGCAGCCAGGCGCAGCCGGGCCGCGGCAGCGGCTAGAGAACCCGCACGGGCAGCGGCCGCAAGGCCTCCCGCAGGGCCCGGGCCAACTCCTCGTACTCCGCGGCCCGCGCAGCCCCCGCCCGCATGGCGAAGGCCACCCGCCGGCTCGGCGCGGGATCGGCGAAGTACCCGGTGAGCAACTGACTGCTGCGGCTCGTCTCCACCCGCACAGCGGTCCGCGGCAGCAGCGTCACCCCCAGCCCCCCGGCCACGAGCTGCACGAGCGTCGAGAGCCCCGCGGCGGTCGTGGTGACCGGCGCGTCGTCCCGGCCCGCCTCCCGGCAGACGTCGAGGGCCTGGTCCCGCAGGCAGTGCCCCTCGTCGAGCAGCAGCAGGTTCAGCTCGCGCAGGGCCTCGCGCGGAATGCCCTCGCGCCCGCCGAGCCAGTGGTCGAGCGGGGTGACGAGCACGAAGTCCTCGTCGAAGAGGGGCAGTTCCGTGATGCCCGGCACCCCGAGCGGTACGGCGAGCAGCAGCAGGTCGAGCCGCCCGGCGGCCAACCCCTCAAGGAGCGAGGAGGTCTGCTCCTCGTGCACCTGGAGGTCCAGGTCCGGGTACTTCTCGTGGACCAGGGTCAGCACCGCCGGCAGCAGGTACGGCGCCACGGTCGGGATCACGCCGAGCCGCAGCGCCCCGGTGAACGGCGCCTTCACCGCGTCGGCCTCCTCCAAAAGCGCCTCGACCTCGTCGAGGACCGCCTTGGCGCGCACGGCGAGCCGCTCCCCCGCCGGGGAGAGCAGCACCTTGCGCGTGGTGCGCTCCAGGAGCTGGACACCGAGTGCCTCCTCCAGCGCGGAGACGGCACCGGACAGCGCGGGCTGACTCATCCCGATTGCTGCCGCCGCGTCCCGGAAGTGCAGATGTTCGGCGACGGCGGCGAAGGCACGGAGCTGTGCGAGGCTGGGCTGCTTGCCCCTGTTTACGGCAGGCACTGATAACTACCTCCAATCAACACGACCGAGTGTAGCTATTTCCCTAATCAATGCACTCTGTGCCACGATCGTCAGTAGTCCAACCCCGTGGAACCCCTTACCGGGTTCCGATCGCTGCAAGGAGAGCGCGTGCTCACTGTCGGTGACAAGTTCCCCGAGTTCGACCTGACCGCCTGCGTCTCGCTGGAGAAGGGCAAGGAGTTCGAGCAGATCAACCACAAGACCTACGAGGGTAAGTGGAAGATCGTTTTCGCGTGGCCCAAGGACTTCACCTTCGTGTGCCCGACCGAGATCGCCGCCTTCGGCAAGCTGAACGACGAGTTCGCTGACCGCGACGCCCAGATCCTCGGCTTCTCCGGCGACTCCGAGTTCGTGCACCACGCCTGGCGCAAGGACCACCCGGACCTGACCGACCTGCCCTTCCCGATGCTGGCCGACTCCAAGCACGAGCTGATGCGTGCGCTCGGCATCGAGGGCGAGGACGGCTTCGCGCAGCGCGCCGTCTTCATCGTGGACCAGAACAACGAGATCCAGTTCACCATGGTGACCGCCGGCTCCGTCGGCCGTAACCCGAAGGAGGTCCTCCGGGTCCTCGACGCCCTCCAGACGGACGAGCTCTGCCCGTGCAACTGGAGCAAGGGCGAGGAGACCCTGGACCCGGTCGCGCTGCTGGCCGGTGAGTGAGCATGGCCCTCGATGAACTGAAGGCCGCCGTCCCGGACTACGCCAAGGACCTGAAGCTGAACCTCGGCTCGGTCATCGGCAACTCCGAGCTGCCCAAGCAGCAGCTCTGGGGCACGGTGCTCGCCTGCGCGATCGCCTCGCGCTCCGCGCAGGTGCTGCGTGAGCTGGAGCCCGAGGCGAAGGCGAACCTCTCGCCGGAGGCGTACACCGCGGCCAAGTCCGCGGCCGCCATCATGGCGATGAACAACGTCTTCTACCGCACGCGCCACCTGCTCTCCGACCCGGAGTACGGGACGATGCGCGCGGGCCTGCGGATGAACGTCATCGGCAACCCCGGTGTCGAGAAGGTCGACTTCGAGCTGTGGTCGCTCGCGGTCTCCGCGATCAACGGCTGCGGGATGTGCCTCGACTCGCACGAGCAGGTGCTCCGCAAGGCCGGTGTCGACCGCGACACCATCCAGGAGGCCTTCAAGATCGCTTCGGTGATCCAGGCCGTCGGCGTCACCCTGGAGACGGAGTCCCACCTGGCCTGACGGCCACGTACCTCCCCCCTCCCCCAGGGCCCTGCTCCCCGCGAGCGGGGCCCTGGGTTTTTCGGTACGGGGCGGGGCTGCGGCTCCGTTCACCCGTGCCCTCCCACCCACCCGTACCACCCCGGCGACCACGCCCGACCCCGACCTGGCGGCTCGCAGGTGAGCGGTCCCCCGCCCGCCGCTCCGCGGCGAATACCTCCCACCCGCCCACCCGTACAACCCCAGCGACCTGGGCAGCCCCGACCTGGCGGCTTGCGGGTGGGTCGTCGGCTGCTCCGCTTGTCCGTCCCGGTGAATAGCACAGGCGAAGGCTGCAAGCCCGCCCGGCGATCGAGGACAAGCCGCGCAGCGGCCGTGGAAGGACGGGCGGCGGGGAAGCGGGCTCCGGCGACCATGCAAGGACCGGCCGCAGGCAGGCGAGAACATCGAGCCCGTACCGGCGAGCCGCGCAGCGGTGAGTGAGGGGCAGGCGGGTGGCACCCATGAATGGCTGCGAACAGACGAGGACTTTGAGCCCGGCCGACGGGCGCGGAGCAGCCGTGGAAGGGCGGGTGGGGGTGGATCCGGCTTTGGTGACTGGCCCGGACCGGTCGTGGACAGGCGGAGGCATCGAGCCCGAGCTGCGTTGAGGGCGATGCGCGCAGCGGCGATGGAGAGGGGTGGACAGGGATCCACGCTTCGGTACTCGCCCAAGACCAGTCGCGGGCGAGCAAGAACTTTGAGCCCGTCCGGCGATTGAGGACAAGCCGCGAAGCGGCCGTGGAGGAACGGGTGACGGGGAGGCGAACTCCGACGACCGTCCAAGCACCGGCCGCGTGGGCAAGGCGAAGCATCGGGCCCGTCCGGCGAGCCGCGCAACGGTGAGTGAGGGGGCTCCGGCACCCGTCGCCCAGGAACGGGTTGCGCGCGGGCGGGGGTTTTGAGCCTGTCCGGCGATTGAGGACGAGGCGCGGAGCGGCCGTGAAAGGGCGGGTGGGTGGGAGGCACGCTGCGGCAGCCGCCCAGGAACGGTTGTGAGCAAGCAGGAGATTTGAGCCCGTCCGGCGATTCAGGACGAGGCGCGGAGCGGCCGTGAAAGGGCCGGTGGGTGGGAGGCACGCTCCGGCACCCGCCCAGGAACGGTTGCGGGCAAGCAGGGGATTTGAGCCCGTCCGGCGATTGAGGACGAGGCGCGGAGCGGCCGTGGGAGGGCGGGTGGGTGGGGATGGGGCTTCGGCGGGCGGCCTGGGCCGGGCGTGGGCAGGCGGTGGCACCCAGCCCGGCCGGAAGCCGAGGCGCGCAGCGGCCGTGCGGGGGCGGGTGGGTGAGGCGGACTCGGGGGGCGGGTGGGTGGGAGGCGGGCTTTGAGGGGGGTCAGGCGTCTTGGGGTGGGGGGTCCGCTACTGCTTCGGCCTGGCGCAGAGCCATCTCGCGGGAGTATGCCCGCAGATAGCCCACCACCGTGTTGGTCACCGCGACCAGCGGCACGGCCACCACGGCCCCGCCGATGCCCGCCACCATGCCGCCCGCGGCCACGGAGAGCACCACCGCCAGCGGGTGCACCTGCACCGCCCGGCCCAGGATGAAGGGCTGCAGGATGTGCCCCTCGATCTGCTGCACCGCGAGCACCACGATGAGCGCCATCACCGCCGTGAACACACCCTGCGTCACCAGCGCGACCACGACCGCGAGCGCCCCGGACACCACCGCGCCCACCAGCGGGATGAACGCGAACAGGAAGATGAAGACGGCCAGCGGCACGGCCATGGGCACGCCGAGGAAGTAGATCCCGAGCCCGATGAAGACCGCGTCGATGAGGGCCACTATCACCGTGCCCCGCACGTACGCGGTGAGCGTCTTCCACGCCCGCGGCCCCGCCCCCGCGACGCCCGGCCGCGCCGCGGCGGGCACGAGCTTGAGGCACCACTTCCAGATGCGCGGCCCGTCGTACAGCAGGAAGAGCGTGGAGAACATCGCCAGCAGGATGCCCGTCAGCGTCTCCATGATGACGGTGACGCCTTCGAGGCTCGCGGAGGTGATCTCCTCGGAGTTCGCGCCCACCGCCTCGCGCAGGCTCTTCGCGATGTCGTTGATCTGGGACTCGGTGACGTGGAAGGGGCTGTTGAGCAGCCACTTGCGCAGGTCCTCGATGCCGTCCTGGACCTGGTTGGAGAGCGTGTCGACGTTCTCCATGACCTGCCAGACCACGAACCAGCCCACCAGGCCCATGATCACGAAGCCGAGTACGGCGGTGACCATCGTGGCGAGCCCGCGCGGCAGGCCGAGCCGGGAGAGCCGGGCCACGGTCGGCTGGAGCAGGGCGGTGATGAGCAGCGCGGCCACGAACGCGAACACGACGAGCTGCACCGCGCTGATGACCCTCATCAGGACCCAGACGGTGCCCGCGAGCACGAGCAGTCGCCACCCGGCCTCGGCGGCGACCCGCATGCCCCACGGCACGGCGGCCACCGGGTCGGGGCGCGCCGCTATGGCGGGGGCGTAGGTGGGCGGCGCGGGCACCTGGCCCGCGGCGGCGCCGGCCTCCCCGTCCACGTCCTCCGTACCGGAGTCGTCGCCCGCGCGCGCGTCCGCGGCGTGCCGGACCAGGTCGGCGTACCGCTTGCGCAGCGACAGCTTGGGGCCGGCCGGCCGCCCCCTGACGGGACCGGCGTCCACCGCGGTGCCGGACACCCCGGACACATCGGGCACCCCGGACACACCGGACGCGCCGGATGCCGTTCCCGTACCGGGCACGGCGCCGCCGGCGGATGTGTCGGCAGCTCCGTCGGCGGACGCACCGGCGGACGCGCCGGTGGTTCCGTCCGTGTGCGCGCCCGCGTTCACGCCCGCGCGCCCGCCCGCGTCGGTGACTGCGGAGGCGGAGGAGGCGTCAGGGACGGTGGAGGCGTCGGCGGCGGCGTCCTCCGGAGCACCGGGAGCGGAGCCGGGCGTGGAGCCGGGCGCGGCGGTCGCGGTCGGCGGCGGCTCGTCGGACGGTACGTTTCTGCCGGTACTGGTGCCAGTGCCGGTACTGGTACTGGCACTGGTACCGGTGCTGCCGAGGCTCTCGGTGGTGCCGGGCCTCTCGGTGCCGTCGGGGCCGTCAGGGCCCGTCGGGGCGCCGGGCGCCGCCGGTTCCGGTGCGGGGGTGTCGGGGCCGTCCTGGGCGCGGCCCGCGCCGAGCCGCTCCCCCAGCCTGGTCAGGCCGGTGCCGACACGGCGGCGCCACCCTGGAACTCGCGACATGATCCCGTCCTCTTCCCCGTGTTTCCCCGCCGTGGCCCCGGCCGACCGCCCGGGGCGTCCGCACCGACCGTACACGGGCGAAGCCCCCCACCGTAGGACGGTGGGGGGCCGCAGGCGGTTGAGCGCGAACGCTCAGTACCAGTGGTTGGCCTGCCAGAAGTTCCATGCTCCGCACGGGCTGCCGTAGCGGTCGTTCATGTAGTTGAGGCCCCACTTGATCTGGGTGGCCGGGTTGGTGCGCCAGTCGGCACCGGCCGAGGCCATCTTGGAGCCGGGCAGCGCCTGGACGAGACCGTACGCGCCGGAGGAGGCGTTGGTGGCGCGGTAGTTCCAGGTGGACTCGTGGTTCACGATGTTGCTGAAGCACTGGAACTGGCCCGCGGGGACCATCTGCCGTGCCATCGCCTGGACCTGGGACACCGTGTAGGAGCCCTGCGGGGCGAAGTCGGAGGCGTCGCGGGTGGAAGAACGGCTCGCCTTGTTCTCGAGGCGCTCCTTCTTCTCCTTCTCCTTCTTCTCCGCGGCCTCCTTGGCGGCGGCCTTCCTGTCCGCCTCCGCCTGCTTCGCCGCCTTCTGCTTGGCGACGGCGTTCTTGGCGGCCTGGACGCGGGCGGCCTCGGCGGCGGACGTCTTCGCGGCCGAGTCGGCGGCCATCGCCTGGGCGTCGGCCTGCTGCGCCACGGAGGTGGTCTGCACCTGGGCCTGTTCGCCCGACGGGATGTCCGCGAGGAGGGTCGCGTCGCTCGCTGTCGCCTCGAGGTCGTTCGAGTTCGAGGACTCGGTGTTGCCCGAAGCGACACCCACGACGGCGCCGACAGTGGTGACCGCGGTGGCCGACGCCACTGCGAGTCCCCGGACCGAGATCCGGCTCACACGGTTTCCTTCCAGCATCGTCCGCATAGGTGACCTCGCGGACGCAATCGTGCCCCTGACGCTGGCCTCCGTTTGCTGCTCGGTCACGGGAGGCGCGGGCCCGGTGGACAACTCCCGTGTCGGGAGCGCCGCGTGGTGCTTCGGGCGGCATACGGCGACCACTATGAAGTTCTGTTGTTCCGTACCGCTGGGGGTACAGGAGTGCCGTATGCGGGGCCTGACAGGACCCAGACTCTGCCGTAGCGAGACGCCGCGAGGCAATTCCGCGTTGCGTGTGAAAGCTCACATCCCGTTTGTCCCAGGAGTTTTACGGAAACCCAGACGCGCGGGGCAGTAGCCCCACTAGGCTCGCTCGCTTCACCGGCCGCGGGCAACCGCCCCCGCCACAGCGGTGTTTGGGTACGGCCCTCCCCACCCACGGAAAAACCCCCCGACCCGGGCGGGATCGGGGGATTTCCTGCTGGTCCGGACGAGAGCGGGTGTTCCGGCCACTCCGGGCGGACGGGGTCAGATCTGGCTGTCCTCCAGCATCTCCGTCACCAGGGCCGCGATCTGCGACCGCTCCGAGCGGGTGAGCGTGACGTGGGCGAAGAGCGGATGCCCCTTCAGTTTCTCGATGACGGCGACCACACCGTCGTACCGGCCGACTCTGAGGTTGTCGCGCTGGGCGACGTCGTGGGTCAGGACCACGCGGGAGTTCGCGCCGACCCGGGACAGCACGGTCAGCAGGACGTTCCGCTCCAGGGACTGGGCCTCGTCCACGATGACGAACGCGTCGTGCAGGGAGCGGCCGCGGATGTGCGTGAGCGGCAGCACCTCCAGCATGCCGCGCGCCGACACCTCCTCGATGACCTCCTTGCTCGCGACCGAGCCGAGCGTGTCGAAGACGGCCTGCGCCCAGGGCCCCATCTTCTCGGCCTCGGTGCCGGGCAGGTAGCCGAGCTCCTGACCGCCCACCGCGTACAGCGGCCGGAAGACCATCACCTTCTGGTGCTGGCGCCGCTCCAAAACGGCCTCCAGGCCCGCGCACAGGGCGAGCGCCGACTTGCCGGTGCCGGCCCGGCCGCCCATGGAGACGATGCCGACGTCCGGGTCGAGGAGCAGGTCGAGGGCGACGCGCTGCTCGGCGCTGCGGCCCTTGAGCCCGAAGGCCTCGCGGTCGCCGCGGACCAGCCGGACGCTGCCCTCGGCCGTGACCCGGCCGAGGGCCTTGCCGCGCTCGGACTGGATGGTGAGGCCGGTGTGCACGGGCAGGTCGGCCACGTCGGGGACGTACAGCGTCTCCGTCTCGTAGAGGAGGTCCACCTGCTCGGCCGAGAGGGGCAGTTCGGCCATGCCCGTCCAGCCGGAGGAGTCCGTGATGGCGAGCTCCGCGCGGTACTCCTCGGCGAGGAGGCCCACGGAGGACGCCTTGATCCGCAGCGGCAGGTCCTTCGAGACGACGGTGACGTCGTAGCCCTCGGCCTGGAGGTTGCGGGCCACGGCGAGGATCCGCGAGTCGTTGTCGCCCAGGCGGTACCCCGCGGGGAGCACGCCGGGGTCGGAGTGGTTGAGCTCGACGCGCAGCGTTCCGCCGAGGCCGCCGATCGGGATGGGCGCGTCCAGGCGCCCGTGCCGGATCCGGCAGTCGTCCAGCAGGCGCAGGGCCTGCCGGGCGAAATAGCCGAGTTCGGGGTGGTGGCGCTTGGCCTCCAGCTCCGTCACGACGACGATCGGCAGCACCACTTCGTGCTCGTCGAAACGCGAGAGCGCGTTCGGGTCGGCGAGCAGGACGCTGGTGTCGAGTACATAGGTGCGCCGGCCTTGCTGGCGCTTCGTGCTGGTCACCACGGAAGGACGTACCCCCTCGGATGAGGTCGTCGGGGAGCGACGGAGGGAACTGGGCCGGTCTGCGGCCCCCGCGCGGGCCGGAGACCGGCCCTCCGTGTCGTCCGCGCTCACCGCGCGGTCGTCCTGGCGCAAAGGGCCTCCCGGGCGGACGGCCCCGTGCCGTCCGCTGAGATACGGCGCCCGTGACTCGGGCGCCGACCTGGAAGGTTCATTCCCTCGAAGAAGCACAGCCATGCCAGGGCATATGACGGCGCGTTCGTTAACTCCCGGTTACCGGAGCCCCGTTCCGTCCGTACGTCATCCGCCGTAACGGCGGTGGCGCGCCGCGTAATCGCGCAGCGCACGCAGGAAGTCCACCTTCCGGAAGGCGGGCCAGAAGACTTCGCAGAAGTAGTACTCGGAGTGAGCGGACTGCCAGAGCATGAAGCCCGAGAGGCGCTGTTCGCCGCTCGTGCGGATCACCAGGTCGGGGTCGGGCTGGCCGCTGGTGTAGAGGTGCTTGGAGATCTGCTCGACGTCGACGCTGTCGGCGATCTCCTCGATGGGCGTGCCACGCTCGGCGTGGTCGAGGAGCAGGGAGCGGACGGCGTCGGCGATCTCCTGCCTTCCGCCGTAGCCGACGGCCACGTTGACCAGTATTCCCTGGTTGGTGTCGGTGGCCTGCTCGGCCTCCTTCAGGACGCGCTGGGTGCTGGCCGGGAGCAGGTCGAGGGTGCCGACGTGGTGCACGCGCCAGCGGCCGTCGGCGGCGAGGCTGCGGACCGTCCCCTCGATGATGCCGACGAGCGGGACGAGTTCCTCGTCGGGCCGGTCGAGGTTGTCCGTGGAGAGCATCCACAGCGTGACGACCTCGACGTCGGTCTCGGCGCACCAGCCGAGGAACTCCTCGATCTTGTAGGCGCCGGCCTGGTGGCCCTGCGCGGTGGTGCCCCCGGAGGCCTTCGCCCAGCGACGGTTGCCGTCGAGGATGACGCCGATGTGCTTGGGCACCTGCGCGTGGTCGAGGCGGCCTTCCACCCGGTGTGCGTACAGCCGGTACACCAGGTCGCGCAAGCTCACGAGATTCCACCTCTCACGAAAGTTGGCCGCTGCCCCGATGGGCCGACCGGCCGGGGTGCGGGGGCGGACGGCAGCCCCTGAGGCGGAAAGGGTACCGCTGTGCGGACGGGCTTCCGGCCCGGGTGCCGCCCCGGCCGGAACAAAGCAGGACACGGGGCGCGCCCGGCACTTGGCGCCGACGCGGAGGACGAGCAGGTGGGGGCCTTGGCGGAGGGAGTTCCGGAGCGTGCGGCGCGTGCGGACGGCACGCGGGTTCCAGCCCGCCCGGCGCGTGCGGATGAGCACCCAGCCCGCCCCCGGCGTCCGAGGACGAGCCCGCGGCACGACGCTTTCAGCCCGTCCGGCGTTTGAGGACGAGCGCGCAGCGCGATGCTCTCAGCCCGTCCGGCGTTTGAGGACGAGGCCGAAGGCCGGTGAGGGGCAGGTGGGCGGGAGGGAGGGAAGGGCAACAGTGAGCCCCGCAGCCGCACACCGTGCCGTAGCGTCGTCCCATGAACGACATCTCCGCGTACCGCGCCGCGCCCGACCGCTACGACACGATGGAGTACCGCCGCTCCGGCAGGAGCGGCCTGCGGCTGCCGGCCGTCTCGCTCGGCCTGTGGCACAACTTCGGCGACGACCGCACCCTCGACTCCCAGCGGGCGATCCTGCGCCGCGCCTTCGACCTGGGCGTCACCCACTTCGACCTGGCGAACAACTACGGCCCGCCGCCCGGCAGCGCGGAGCTGAACTTCGGCAAGCTCTTCGCCCAGGACTTCGCCCCCTACCGCGACGAGCTGGTCGTCTCGACCAAGGCGGGCTACCTCATGCACCCCGGCCCGTACGGCGAGTGGGGCTCGCGCAAGTACCTGCTGTCCTCGCTGGACGCGTCCCTCACGCGCATGGGCCTGGACCACGTCGACATCTTCTACTCGCACCGCTTCGACCCGGAGACCCCGCTGGAGGAGACCATGGGCGCGCTCGCGTCCGCGGTCCAGCAGGGCAAGGCGCTGTACGTCGGCGTCTCCTCGTACAACAGCGAGCAGACCGCCGAGGCGGCCCGGCTGCTGCGCGAGATGGGCGTGCGTCCCCTCATCCACCAGCCGTCGTACTCGATGATCAACCGCTGGACCGAGGAGGACGGCCTCCTCGACACGCTGGAGGCGGAGGGCATGGGCTGCATCTCCTTCGTCCCGCTCGCCCAGGGCCTGCTCACGAACAAGTACCTCAAGGGCATCCCGGAGGGCTCGCGCGCGACCCAGGGCAAGTCGCTGGACCCCGACCTCCTGAACGACGAGGTCGTACGCCGTCTCAATGGCTTGAACGACATCGCGTCCCGGCGCGGGCAGTCGCTCGCGCAACTGGCGCTGAACTGGGTACTGCGTGACGAGCGCATGACGTCCGCCCTCATCGGCGCCTCCAGCGTGCGGCAGCTCGAGGAGAACGTGGCGGCCCTGTCCGGACCGAAGCTCACGGAGGTGGAGCTGGCGGAGATCGACACGTTCGCGGTGTCGACGCCGGGGACGAACATCTGGGCCGGCAGGAGCTGAGGCCACCGGCCCGGGTGGCTCGCACCGGGGCGCGGGGCCGTGCGGCGGGCGCGCGGAGGGCTCCGCGGCGGCGCGCGAGGGACTCCTCGCCGGGCGCGCGGGGCCCCTTCGGCCGGGCGCGCGGGGCCCCTTCGGCCGGGCGCGCGGGGGAAAAGAAAACGGGCCGGTCCGTGGGGGGGGGAGACGGACCGGCCCGAGGGGGGGTTTCCACCATAACCCTTCGTAAGTGCTTCGCGGTGCATCGGCGTGCCACAACTACTCTCCGAGACCATCCGGCGACCGCCCGGCCCCGGCGGATTGCCGGTTTCCGGCCCGGACGGCGGTTTCCGGTCCTCGGAAGCGATAGCTCCAAAGGGGTGACGCGGGGGCGTGGCGCGCGCTTGACGTACTGAGCGCAGCCGGGCGCCCTCGGGCACCGCCGGGCGCCGTCGGGGAGCGCGGCCGGACAGAGACCCCTCCGGGGCGAGGCGCCCTCTCCTGCGGACGTCCGCCGTCCACAGGCTGGGGATGGCGGGGTACGCCGTCGGCGTGGCGGAGCGGCTGGCAGGCCTGATGGCAGACGTGGAGCAGACCTGATGGCGGCCCTGGAGGGGATGCGGACGGGACGCGCACCGGCACGGCACCGGGCGCCGGGCCCCAGGCACCGGCACCGTCGGGAGCGCGCCGAGGCGTGCGCCTGGTGGTGGACCTGAGCGAACGCGACCGGGACCGCACGTAGGAGTACGGTGCGGCGCCGGCGCCCGGGCGGGGCGCGCACGAGGCCGCGCAGCCCCCTCCACTGCGCGGCGCCGCCCGCGCAGCTTTGCGCCCGCGAATTAGCGTTGGTCTGAACTTACCGCGCATCCCCTGGCGGAATCGAGCCACTGCCCGCACCGGTCGATAACAATGTTGAATCGACGCGGAGATGACGGGTGAAGTCGCCCCTGATTGCCCGAATTGCCCGCACGGGCACGGGGCTTCACCTCGGCGGGCCGTGCCGCCTCGGGGGCTCACCCGCGAGCGCCCGAGCCACCACGCCACCTCAGGCGATGCGCGCGGCCGCCGCGGCGGCCTTGGCCTCCTGGTTGGCCACGAGGCGGGCCATGTGCTCGTCGCCCCAGAGGCCGAGCGGTTCCAGGGCCTTGTTCAGGGACTGGCCGAGGTCGGTGAGGGAGTACTCGACCTTCGGCGGCACCTCGCGGTAGACCTCGCGGTGCACGATGCCGTCCGCCTCCATCTCGCGGAGCTGCTGGATCAGCATCTTCTCGCTGACGCCCGGCACGTGCCGCCGCAGCTCCCCGAAGCGCAGCGTGCCGCCCGCGTGCAGCGCCCACAGGATCATGGGCTTCCACTTGCCGCCGACGACGTCCACGGCCGCGTCCAGACCGCAGGCGTACGGTCCCTTGCCCTTCGCCATGTGCCAACTCCTCGTCTGCGTACGGCGTCCGCGCCGCCCGTTGGCGCCGCGGGTCCGCCTCACTCACCGGATCGACAGTACAGCCGTACGGCAGAGGGGAGCGCCGTGCGCGGGCGCGGGGGTCACCGCTTGCGGGCGTCGAAGAGGTGCCGGGTGCTGTGGGCCACGAACGGCCCGTCGTGCAGGATGCGTTCGTGCAGGGCGCGCAGCGGCTCGCGGTAGGCGTCCACGGTGAAGCCGGGCACGATCCAGACCACCTTGCGCAGGAAGTGGACGACGGCCCCGATGTCGAAGAACTCCATACGCAGCCGCTCGGCGCGCAGCGACACCACCTCCAGCCCGGCGTCCTCGGCCGCGGCCCGCTCCGCCTCGGGGTCGCGGGCGTTCCGGACGTCCTCGGGCTGCTCGCCCAGGAAGTACTCGGTCAGCTCGAACACGCTGGCGGGACCCACGTGCTGGGCGAAGTACGTCCCGCCGGGCCGCAGCACCCGGGCGATCTCGTCGAATTGCGGGGTCACGGGGTGCCTGCTCGTCACGAGGTCGAACGCGCCGTCCGCGAACGGCAGCGGCGCGTCCTCGGGCACGACCACGACGACGGCGCCGCGCGGGTGCAGCAGGGCCGTCGCCTTGGCGGCGTTCGGCGGCCACCCCTCCGTGGCGGCGGCGACCGGCGGCAGCGCGGGCGCCGACGCGAGCACCTCCCCGCCCCCGGTCTGCACGTCCAGCGACGCCGAGGCCCGCCCGAGCCGCTCCCCCATGGCCCGCGCGTACCCCCACGAGGGCCGCGCCTCGGTGGCCCGCCCCTCGAACCAGGAGAAGTCCCAGCCTTCGGTGGGGGCGGCTTCGGCTTCGGTGACGAGGTCGTCGAAGGTGCGGGGGCCGGTGGGGGCGCTGTTGTCAGAGGTGCTCATGACGTGATGCTCTCAAGGGCGCGCCCGGTCTGCCCGGAATGACGTACGCGCCGCTTCGAGGTGCCGGACGAGCCGGTCGACGTGGGTCCAGGCGGCGGGGTCCGTGCCGTCGCCGAAGCGGTAGTGGAGCGCGGGCGCGCTCACCGGCCCGAGCGCGGTGGGGCGGTGCGGCAGGGGCGGGTTCCCGGCGTGGGCGCGGCCGACCGCGCGTACGTCGGCGGCGCCCAGGGTGAAGGAGACGGGCACGGGCGGGTGCTCCAGATGGGCGGGGACCGTGAGGTCGGGGCGGGCCCGGTGCAGGGTGACGAGCATGGTGCTCAGTCCGTGCCCGGCCACGAGGGCCTCGGCGAGCGGCTCGACGGCGTCCAGGGGTACGGGCGTGCCGGCGGCGAGGCCGAGGTCGAAGGTGACCTCCTGGGCGACGCCGGTGCTGGTGCGCAGGACGCGCAGGGTGGCGAGCGCGGGCCGGTCCGGGTGCCCGACGGCGAGCAGATGGCTCGGGGCCGGGGCGCGGTCACGGGCCAGGGCGGTCAACTGGCGTGGCGACCAGGGCAGGTTGATGGGCTCGGCGGTGCCCCAGCCCGCGGGGGCGGCGCCGGTGAGGTGGTGCCAGGCGGCCTCCAGGCCGCGGCCGAGGACGAGGCCGGCGTCGGGGGCGTGCTGGGTGCGGAAGGCGAGGGTGAGCCGGTGCCCCGCGGGCGGCTCCGGCGGCGCGAAGGCGTCCGCCACGGCCGATCCGCCGTCCTCCGTGCGGGCGGGTGAGAAGGTGCCGTCCCGCCAGTGCAGCACGACACCGGTCAGACCGTCGTAGTAGCCGTGGTCCGGGTCCTGCACCACCCAGCGGTTGGGCGGACCGGTCAGGGCGGTGCGCAGGGGCAGGCTCAGGCGCGCGTGCGCCGGCGTGACGATGTGCAGGGCACGCCCGGAGGCGGCCGTGGCGCGCAGGACGTCGGAGAGCCACGCGGTGAGGGCGATGACGGGCCGGTCGGCGAGGACGACGGCGGTGGAGTCGGTGAGGACGTCGACGGCGGGCAGCGCGGCGTCGGACCCGCCGGCCGTGGGGGGTCCG
Source organism: Streptomyces sp. CC224B (assembly GCF_030010595.1). Taxonomy (NCBI): domain Bacteria; kingdom Bacillati; phylum Actinomycetota; class Actinomycetes; order Kitasatosporales; family Streptomycetaceae; genus Streptomyces; species Streptomyces sp. CC224B. Next base: position 22,835 of record NZ_JASCXL010000055.1, read on the forward strand.
GAGGCCGTGGCGGGTCCGGGAGCCGTGCCCGAGGCGCCGCGCGTCTCGGAGACCGCGGAGCCGCCGCCGTCCCCGCGGTCGCTGCCGACCGTGCCGTCGTTGCCGTCGCCGGAGTCGCCGGAATCGCCGCCGTCGCCGGAGTCGTCCGGCACCGGGACGACCCGGACCGTCGTACCGGCCCCCTGCGGCCATGTGGTGCCGCCGAGGAGCAGCGTGAGGCGGCCGCAGAACGATCCGGCGAGGGCCTCGGCCTCCGGCAGGGCGGTGGAGGCGCGGGCCTCCGTCCACCAGAACGGCACGTCGGGGGCGGGGAACCCCGGGCCGAGGAGGCGCTGGGCCTCGCCCGGGGTGTGGACGACGACGGGCGCCTCGACCGAGACGAGGGGCCGGCCCCCGGGGCTCCGCACCTGGATGACGGCGTCGTCGGCGGCGGTCGTCACGCCGAGGTCGGGGCCGCCCGCGTGCAGGCCCGCGACCAGGGCCGCCGAGTCGGGCATGGCGGGGGTGAGGGCGATGACGTCCTTGGTCACGGTGTCTGGGTCCCGTCGGGTTCGGGGGCGAGGGCGGTCTGGATGATCCGGTGGCGCCGGCCGCGGCGGGACAGGGTGCCCCGGCCGGGGGGCTGGGCGGACGGGTAGAGGCCGGGGAGGAGCTGGCCCTCACTGCGGTCGCCGGTCATGAGCAGGGTCGTGGTGCCGGTCTCGCGCAGGGCGGTCAGGAACGGCTCGTACAGGGCGCGCGAGGCACCCGCGACGCGGCGGGTGACGACGAAGTGCAGGCCGATGTCCTGGGCGGAGGAGACGTAGGGCAGGAAGGGGGCGAGGGGCTGCTGGCCCGCGGCGGTGAGGATGTCGTAGTCGTCCACGAGGATGACGATGCGGGGGCCGGTGAAGGCGGGCTCGCCCGGGTCGGCGGCGTCGGGGTCGGCGGACTCCGGCAGCCGCTTCTCCAGCTCGCCCGCGATGCCGGTGGCGAGCGCGGCAGCGAGCTTGGCGTTGTGGGCGTAGCCGCCGCGGTACGGCTCGGGGATGTGGCCGCGCAGCCCGCGGCGCGGGTCGAAGACGCCGAAGACCAGGTCCTCGTCGCCGTACCGGTCGATGAGCTGGGCGGCGACGAGCTTGAGCAGGTTGGTCTTGCCGCACTCGTTGTCGCCGAGGACGAGCAGGTGCTGGTCGCCCGCGAAGAGATCGAGGTGGACGGGGGCGAGAGCGTCCTGGTCGACGCCCAGCGCGATGCGGTGCGGCTCGGCGGCCGCGCCGGGCAGCCTGTCGGCGGGCAGCCGCACGGGCAGCACCCGGACGGGCGGGGCGACCTCTCCGTGCCAGGTGGCGGCGACCGTGCGGGCGGCCTCCTCCAGGGCCGCGCCCAGGTCGCCGGTCTCCGGGCGGCCGTCGGTGCGGGGCAGCGCGGTGTGGGCGAAGAGCTTGCCGTCGGTCAGCACCCGGCCGGGCGCGTCCGCGGTGAAGGTCTCGGCGAGCTTGCGGTCGACGGTGGAGTCGGAGGGGTCGTTCAGGCGCAACTCGACGCGGGTGCCGAAGAGGGACTGGGTGGCGATGCGCACGTCGTTCCAGCGCAGCATGCCCGCGACGACGTGGATGCCGTAGCCGCCGCCCCGCTTGAGCAGGTCGGCGATGGCGTCGTCGAGCTCCGTGAACTCCTCGCGCAGCGCGCCGAACCCGTCCACGAGCAGGACCAGGTCGGTGGCGCCGAGCTCCGGGAGCTCGCCCTGGGCGCGCAGGCTCCGCAGCCGGTCGAGGGAGTCGATGCCGTGCTCGCGGAACACCTCCTCGCGCAGGGCGAGCTGGGCCGTCAGCTCGGCCACGGTGCGGGCGAGGCGCTCGTGGTCGGCGCGGGAGGCGACGCCGCCCACGTGGGGCAGCCCGGCGAGGGCGGTGAGGCCGCCGCCGACGAGGTCGAGGCCGTACACGGCGACCTCTTCGGGGGTGTGGGTGAGCGCCAGCGCGAGGGTCAGCGTGCGCAGCAGCGTGGTCTTGCCGGACTGGGGCCCGCCGATGACGGCGGCGTGCCCGCCCGCCACGGTCAGGTCCAGGGTCCACAAACCCTGCCACTGCTTGGCCGGGTCGTCGAGGACGCCGAGCGGGACGCGCAGGTGGCCCTGGCCGCGGCTCAGGTGCAGGCCGCGCCCGGACACGCGCAGCGGCCCGGCCGCCGCGTCGAGGGTGAGGGCGTCGGGCAGCGGCGGCAGCCAGATGCGGCGCACGGGCGGGGCGGCGGTGGCGAGCCGCTCCACCATGGTGGACAGCACGGTGGGCCCGGTCTCGCGCTCGCGCGCGGGGCCCTGCTCGCCGGGTCCGGCGTCGTCCCGTACCGCGGTGTTGTAGGCCGGGTAGGGGTGGACGAGCGGCCGGGTGCCGGTGTCGTGGTCCGGTACGGCGGGGCCGGGGAGCGCCCCGGAGACGTATCCGGCCTTGAACCGCGTGTACGTGGACGTGTCCACCTTCAGGTAGCCGAAGCCGGGCAGCGGCGGGAGCTCGAAGGCGTCCGCCGTGTCCAGGACCGTACGGGACTCGTCGGCGGAGAACGTGCGCAGGCCGAGGCGGTACGACAGATAGGTCTCCAGGCCCCGCAGCTTGCCGCTCTCGATGCGCTGGCTGGACAGCAGCAGGTGCACGCCGATGGACCGGCCGATCCGTCCGATGGACAGGAACAGGTCGATGAAGTCGGGCTTGGCGGTGATGAGTTCGCCGAACTCGTCGATGACGACGAACAGGTGCGGCAGCGGTTCGAGGCCGCGGCCGGGCTCCTTGGCGCGCAGCGCGGCGTAGTGCCCGATGTCGGCGACGTCGCCCGCGTCCTTGAGCACCTGCTGGCGGCGGGTGATCTCGCCGGCGAGGCTGGTGTGGACGCGCTCGACGAGGTCGGCCTGGTTCTCCAGGTTGGTGATGACCCCGGCGACGTGCGGCAGCGCGGTGAAGGGCGCGAAGGTGGCGCCGCCCTTGTAGTCGACGAGGACGAGGGCCAGGTCTTCCGGCGGGTGCGTGGCGGTGAGCGCGAGGACGAGGGTGCGCAGGAGTTCGCTCTTGCCGGACCCGGTGGCGCCCACGCACAGGCCGTGCGGGCCCATGCCGAGCTCCGCGGACTCCTTCAGGTCGAGCAGGACGGGCTCGTGGCGGTCGTCGAGGCCGATGGGGACGCGCAGGAAGTCGCGTTCCCCCCGGGGCGCCCACAGGTCGGCCGGGTCCAGTGCGGCCGGGTCGCCGACGCCGAGGAGCTCGGGGAAGCCGACCGGGCCGGACACCGGTGTGCCCTCGGCGGCCGACTCCGCGGTGAGCCGCAGCGGCGCCAGCATGCGGGCCAGGCCCTCGGCGCCCTCGGCGCTCACCGTGTCGGCGAGGCCGTGGGCCGCGGGGGCTCCGGGGGTCCGCAGGTCCTCCACGGTGAGGTGCTCCCCGTCGACGGTGATGCGGACGCTCACCTCGTCGGGCTCGTGGATGCGCTCCTGGAGCAGGTGGACCACGGTGACGCCCATGTCCGCGAGCCCGACGGCGGCGTCCGGGCGGGGCAGTTCGGCGGCGTTCTCGCCGTAGGCGTCGCTGACGACCAGCATGCGGTCGGTCATGCGCAGGGCCCGCCGGTCGGACAGGCCGCGCCGCACCTCGGCGGCGTAGGCGGCACGGCGGCGCAGGTCGCCCGCGCACAGGCGGGCGAGGTGAGCGAGGTCGGGGGCGATGCGCCGGGCGGCGACCGGCTCGTCGTACGCGTCCGCGCCGGGGTCGTCGGTCAGGGTGTGCGGCAGCCACTTGACCCACTCCCAGCCGTCGAGCTGCTCACCGGGGACACCGAGGGCGAGTGCCACGTCGTCGGGCGCGTGCGCGACGGCCGTCTGCACGAGCAGCGCGCGGGCGACGCGCAGCACGCCCTCCCGGTCGCCGACGACGCTCACGTTGCCCGCCCTGTCCAGCGGCACGGTCAGCGGGAAGTCCGGCGCGACGGCGAAGCGGGCCTGGAGGGCGCGGGCCTCGTTGAGCATGAACGGGTCGGGCGGGGTGAGCACGCCGCCGACGCCGTGCTGCGCGATCTCGACCTCCTGGACGGGGACGTCGCCGGTGCCGACGCGCACGTGCAGGAAGTCGCTGTCCGCGCGCCGCCGCTCCCACAGCCGCGCCGGGTCGCGTACGAGGTCGTACAGGGCTCCTGGCGGCGGGTTGAGGACGCGGGCGCGGTCCCTGGTCTCCTTCTCCCGCGCGCCGAGTTCGTGGCGCTGCTCCTCCACGTACTCCAGGTAGCGCTCGCGCTGCGTGCGCCGGGTGCGCTGGGCCTTGCCGCGCTGCGACAGGAACAGGGCGACGGCGGCGAGCAGCGCGAAGACGAGGACGACCGCGCCGAGCGCGGCGAACTGGCTGGAGCGGATCACGGTCATCATCACGACCGAGCCCATGACGCCGGCCATCGGCAGCAGCGCGGTGGCGGCGTTGCCGAGCTTGCCCTCGGGCAGGTTCGGCGGCGGTTCGACGGTGTGCCGGCCGGCGGCCGGCAGGGGCCTGGTGGTGCGGGCCGGGCGGTGCACGAGGCGGTGGGTCATCGCGGGCTCTCCTGGGTCACCGGTGCCTCACCGCACCCGTACCGCGCGCCGCATCACCTCGGCGGCCAGGCGCGTGACGGAGGCGCGGGTGGCCTCGGCGAGCCGCTCGGTGCGGATCGGGCCGCCGGCCGCGAGGTGGCGGTCGTAGGCGAGGGGGACGACGGTGACGCCGGTCTCGCGCAGGTGCGCGGCGGCGGACTTCGTGTGCAGGGTCATGTCCGGGGAGTGGGCGGTGAGCGCGACGACGGTGGTGGCGAGCGCGGAGTGCGGCAGTCGGCCGAGCCAGTCCAGGACCAGGCGGGTGCCGTTGACGCCCTCGGCGGTCATCGGCGCGACCACGACCCGCGCGTGCGCGGTGTCCATCGCGGTACGGGCCACGTCGCCGGGGAGCGTCTCGCAGTCCACCACGGTCACCGCGAAGTAGCGGCGCAGCGCGAGGGTGACGGTCCGGTACGTCGGTACGTCGAGCGGCGCGCCGACCCGCCCCTGGCTCGCGGGCAGCAGCCAGCCGCCGCCGCTGACGGGCACCAGGTACCCGGTGACGTCGGTGAGCCGCATGGCCGGGTTCAGGATGCGGGCGAGGTCGCCGCAGGCCCAGCGCACGGTCTCGGCGCCCAGGCGCACCGGCAGCGTGCCGAGCGCGGCGTCGGCCTCCAGGGTGAGCACCGGGTCGTGCCGGTAGTGGGTGAAGGTACGGCCGAGCAGCGCGGACACGGTGGTCTTGCCGACGCCCCCGCGGATGGAGGTCACGGCGACGACCCGGCCGGTGGTGACGGGCTGCTGCACCTCCTGGGCGAGCCGGGCCCCGTCGTCGACGTCCCGGGAGGCGGACCCGGCCAGCTTGCGCAGCGTACGGCCGGTGCGGCGCAGGGCGGTGTCGCCGTGGGCGGGGGTGCCGAGGGCCAGGGCGAGGCGGGGGTCGAGGGTGGGGGTGGGAGGTGGGGGCGGGCTGGGGGGTTGGGCTGGAGCCCTGCCGGGGGCCTGGGCCGGGGTCCTGCCGGGAGGTGGGGTCGGGCCGTGGGCCTCGGTCAGGGACCTGCTGACGGCTGGGGCCTTGCCGGGGGCCGGGGTGGGTGCCGCCGGGAGGGGGGCCTGGGGGCCGGTTTGCGGAGGCGGGGGCGGGGATGCCGCGTGGTCACGGCGGCCCTCGGGAGCGGCGCCGTCCCGGCCGCCCCCGGGGGTTGCGGAGGCTTGCGGCACGGGAGTCGCCCGTATGGAGGTGCCCGCGGGCGACGGGGTCGCCGGGGCCGGGGTCGAGGAAGAGGGGCTCGTCGCAGAAGGACTCGCGGACAGCCGGCCCGCGGAGGCCGGATGGGCGGGCAGGGGATCGGTGGCGGCCGGGCTCACCCCGGCCGAACCGGCGGACGCCGAGCCCACCGAAGGCGAGCCGGCCGAAGCCGAGCCAGTGGCAGCGGCAGTCGCGCCGGCCGCAGTCGAAGCGGCCCCCGTCGTACCGGCCGCAGTCGAACCGGCCCCACTCGTACCGGCCACAGTCGAAGCGGTCCCGGTCGTACCGGCCACAGTCGAAGCGGTCCCGGTCGAACCGGCCGCAGTCGAACCGGCTGACGCCGGACCCGCCGCAGTCGTACCCGGCGACGCGGGGCCCTCCGCAGGCGGAGCGCCCGTAGTCAACTCCCGCAGCACGTCGCGCTGCCAGTCCCAGCCCTGTGTCCTGTCCGTTGCCATGCCGCGCACCCCCACCTCACGCGAAGGTGTCGAGCAGACGCCCGTACACACCGAACACACCGAGCAGCAGCGGTACGAGCGCGATCACGCCCACCGACTCCAGTACGTCGCCGAACCGCCGCAGCCGTACCCGCACGTGCTCGGCGGGACGGACGGCGAGGACGAGCAGAGGAGTGAGGGCCAGGACGACGAGCAGCGCGAGCGGCCCGGCCGCGCCCTCCCGCTCCAGCCATACCCACACCAGCCGCACCACCACGGCGGAGGCGCCGATGAGCAGCGCGACGACCTCGGCGATCAGGGGGAAGGCACGGGCCCGCAGGGCGAGTACCAGCGCGGTGGCCACGGCGAGCAGCACGGTCCACGCCGACACGTCGCGTACGACGAGCACGCCGGCCACGGCGGCGGACGCGGCGAGGACGAGGGTGGCGAGGGCGAGTCCGCGGTGGGTGGCGGCAAGCGCGGTACGGACCTGGTAGCGGCTCACCGACACCCCTCCCGACCGCCGGTCGTCGAGGCCCGCCAGGCCGGAGGCCGTCAACGCGAGCCGCGGCAGCACGCCGAGGGCCACCACGCACACCACGGCGAGCACCGCGCCGACACGCGCGAGGTCATCGCCCTGCGTCGCGAGGGCGACCTCCCACACGGCGGTGGCCCCGGCGAGCGCTGCGGCGCCCACCAGCCCGCCACGCCCGAGCGGCGTGACGAGGCCGAGCAGAGCCGACGCGACGGCGAGGGCCAGGGCGACTCCGGCGAGCCGCCCCGCACCACCCCAGCCGTTGGCGTCGGCGGCCGTCCAGGCACCGAGTACGCCCAGGGCGCCGGCGGCGCTGATCAGCCCCGCCGCGAGGGCGACGTGCCGCGCGCGCCCGAGCAGAGCACCCACGACCGCGGCGAGGGCGGCCACGGCGAGGAGCCCCGCCCCCACCCGGGAGGCGGCGAACTCGCTCCGGGCCAGCACACCCGCGAGCAGCGCCCACCCGACGAGTGCGCCCCCGCACACGACACTGCGGGCGCGCGGCCCCCAGCGCCAAGCCCGTACGTCGAGGTCGCCGGCGGCCTCGTCGGTGACGTCGTGCACCACGGGCGCCGAGGGCGCGTCCTCGACGCGCACGAGCCGCAGCACGGCCCCGTCGGCGACCCCGGACGTCTCCAAGGTGCTGTCGAGTGCGAGCGCGGACCCGTCGGCCGTCACCAGATGCCGGAGCTCGGGCCGCTCCCCCGCCTGGTCGTCAAGGAGCCGCATCACCTCGGGCAGCAACACCCCGACGGGCTCCTGAGAGGGCAGTACGAGATCGACTCGCCGCCGCTCCCCCACCAAGGTCACCCGACTCAACGCCACACGACCTCGGCTACGGCTCAATGCCCCCGCAGATATCACAAGTTCGAACCTATCACCGAGAAGAAGGACCCACGGAGGGCGTTTCAGACACACCGGACGCCGGAGAACGGGTCACACCACCGGAAACCCCGGGCTTCTCCTTCATCACCCTCTCGGAAACAAAGGACCACCCCACGCACCCCGCACACAACACGGCAGCGATCACCACCCCACCGAACACCTTCCCCAACCGCTCGTCCCACCCCCGCCGCTGCCGCGCACCCCCGAAAACAACGGCATCCCGAAGCCGCCGCCGCCGAACGGAAACAGACTCCAGCAACTGGCTGTCGTAGTCCTGCGCTGCCATCAACAGGTCCCGTCACACTGCACGGTTCGTCACTCGCGCCCGGAAAGGTCTTGGACTTCTTCCAGGGTTTTTGCGTGGCGCAAAGCACCGGTTACGGTACTGATAGCTGCCGTGTCGCCGACGTCGGATGCCGGCACACGCATCGCCTGCGACGGGGACAACCCTCGCGCTTTAGCCTTGCTCAGCCGGAGCAGCCAATGTTCGGCGATCTCACACGCCAGGTCACCAGCTGGCGTGTACGGTTCAAAGCCAGCAGCGTCGTCACTATCGGCCGCCCACACGAATCCGACAAGCTTTCCATCAGCCGTCACTTCCATGTAGTCGACCTGTCCTTGCGTTTCTGCCGAGAACTGTGGAAGGTCCATCGGCAGCAGAGCCCGCAACCGATCGGTTCGCCGCGGGATCTCGAACATGTACCAGGAATCGAGCAAGTCCGGATCCTCGTCCGGGAGGTCCTTGAATCCGGAGACCGTTGGAACACCGAAGGAGGTGGCATCTCCGGGAACGACGTCGACCCCTAGAACACTCGTGATTTCCCTCAGCGCAGCGGTCAACCGCGGAGCGTTGGCCGCTTGGATGTCAGGCTGTTTGTGGCCCCGCAAATCATGACTCATCCAGGCATCAGCGAAGGTGTGCAGCGACACGGTCCCTGCACCACTGGCCCAGGTGTCGACCGAGATCAGAAACATCTTCTCGACGTCGACCGTCCTTTCAGCACGCAGGATGGTCCCTGGAACAGAAAGGTCGATCGTCAGCAGTGCGGCGTGTTCCACATGCCCCGTGGAGTCCAGCACCCGGAGTAGCTCACGGCCTACGTCGGCACCTCGTGCAGTGACGTCGACACCCGTCCGCGTGAGGTCGATGCTCCCGCCGTCCTCGGCCCGGATAGTGACGTCTGCGCGGGCAACGCCTCCGGCGACACCCACCGCGATCAAGGACCTCCACACCATGAGGGATTCTCTTACGCAATGAGCCGAAAGCTCTTCACCGGAGCCGTCGTCCCTGGTTTCCCAGAACCAGCCGCCGACGGGATGTGTCGTAATCACAGAACACCTCGTGGATCAACCTTGGCGCCCGGCGGGATCACGATCGTCCCGTCCTCGAGCCGGAGTACGAACAGCACGCCACGCCCCTTTTCACTCTTCAGCGGGTGCTCTCCCTTGTGCACTTGCAGCAGTTCGTCAGGGATCCCCCGACTCATCCAATCCGCTACAGTGCCCTGCCCGTCCACCAGCATGATCTTGGTGTCCGCGTGCGAACTGGACAACTGCCTCAGATAGTCCGCCTTGGCGATCTGCTCAAAGGGGCCTTTGTTGCTGTTCAGACGCTTCATCTGGTAGCCCCAGATCTTCCCTTCCTCATCCACCACCCGAACGTCAAGATCTGCCTTCGCCGACGAGTTCTTCACTTCGAACACAATGTCCCGCAGCCCAGCACGGTGCAAATCGTCCGCGAACCGAATCTGGTCGATTGCGCGGATGTATTGACCGTCGACACCCGATCCGAGGCTGGACACCACCTCCCTGAAACCAGCTGAGTGGGAAAATTTCCCGGAAGTGATTACTTCAGCAACATCGCGCCCATAAGGGTGTTCCGCCAGGCGGCTGATCCCCTTCTCGAGCACCTTCGGCTTCATGGTGTTTCTCGGGATCCCGCGGATTGCTTCTCTGAGTCGCTGTTCTGCCTCGCCCCCCAGCTCCAGAGGGCCTTCCGCTCGGGGGCCTGGCGTGTGCTCGGACGCACCACCCATGTCATGCGGCACGCCTGAGTTCCCGGCACTTCCCTGCCCGTGTGCGGTGGGGCCGTCAGCGTGTACATCTCCGCTTTGACTCGATGCTCCGCCGTGATGGGCTCCGTCAGCTCCGTGGTGTGCGTTTGCCGCGTTGGCCTCCGGAGGGGCCGAAGAACCGTCCCGGGGCGGAAGCGGCCCTCCGGGATCATGGTGAGCAGACGGCCCACGTCCCAGGTCGTGCGCTCCGCCACCGTACGGGTGAGGGCCTACGCCATCAGAGGCGTGGCGAGCGGTGTCGCCTCGCCCCAAGTCATCACCGACCTGTCCGGGGGTACCGCGTGCTCCGTCAGTCGCATGCGCCCCGACGAGGACAGGTTGCCGCTCCGGAGCCCGCAGGGCAGGCGGTGTCTCGCGCTTGCCGCCCTCGGCACGGTCCGCGGCAGACAGTTCTCGCTGCCCCGCCCCCTCCTTCTGCATGTCGCCCAGGACCCTGCCGTGCTCGTCGACAATGGCCCCGTCCCGCGTCATGTAGAGGGTGTTGCCCTTGCTGTCGGCGTACACCCGCGCGTCATCCGGTACGGCCGCCGGCCGCGGGTGCGCGTTCGCGCCTTCGTCCACCAAGCGGTAGGAGCCGTCGGCAACGCCGAGTGAGCCCCCTGTCCGGGCCTGTCGCAGTGGCGCCAGCAGGTCCCCCACCTTGGACACCGTGAACGTGACGCCCTTCGCCGCGTACGTGAACGGGTCCACCGCCCGGCCGACCTTACCGACGGCCGAGATCGTCTTCGCCGCCGCGCCGGCCTTCGCGGCGGAACCCGCGCCGCGGGTGGCGGCGATGGAGAGCGCGTTGAAGCCCACCAGACCGCCGGCCCGCGCCGGGTTCTTGCTCCACTGGTCGTACGCGATCAGGCCCTTCCCCGTCTCGACCACCGCTCGCCGGGAGTCCCGCAGCCAGCCAGGCAGTTGCTCGTCCTTGGCCATCCAGAAGACGCTGGCGGCAGGTCCCAGGGAGAGGGTCACGCCGACGCTGAGCTTGGCCAGATTGGTCCACGCCTCCCCGGCCGCGCCCCAGCCGTCCCCGCCGAACAGCGTCTTCAGCGCCTTGCCCGTACCGATGACGCCGTCCACGAAGAAGCCCTTGCCGACCTCCTTCGCCTGGTGGGTGAACCACTCGATGCCGTCGTAGTCACGCTCGGCCTTGGCGCCCCAGGGCAACTCCTCGGCCTGGTCGAGGACCTCGTCGGTGAAGCCGTACGTCCCGCAGCTCTGCTCACCGTTGCCGCTCGGCTCCAGCTTGATGCCGTCGACCAGCGCGGTGATCTTGTTGTGGCAATCCCGCTCGGCCTTGTGGAAGGCCTGCGTCGCCGCATTGACCTCGTCTATCAGCCGGTTGTTGTGCTTGACCTTGTCGTCGTCCTTGCGCCAGTCGTCGTCGGTGGAGACCTCGTCGATGTAGAAGGCGCTGGCCTCGATCTGCAGTTGCTTGAGCTTCTCCACGAGCGGCCGCACGTCACCGGCGTAATCGCTCAGCGCCTGCGCGACCTTCTCCAAGTCGTCGGCGAACGCGTCCGTCTTCGTCTGCACCGGCTTGGTCGAGGCGAACAACTGCTCCGCCTCCGGTGCCTCGTAGAAAGCCGAGAGCCCCTGGAATTCGGAGTGGACGTCACCACCCGCGTCCCGGAACTGCGACGCCTCGCGCCGCAGTTCCGACACGTCCCGCTCCAACTGGTCCAGGTCGCCGGTGAACTGCAGAATGCCATTGGGGTCGATGACCTTCTCGCTCACCGGCCACCGCCCGCATCGCCCTTACCACCGCCGTTGACGCCGGGCATGTCGGGCACGATCCCCTTGATCGCGTCCCGGTGCTTGCTCGCGGCCATCTCCAGGTCGCCGTCGATGTACGCCTGTGTCGCCGCACGCGCACCGAGCAGGGAACTCGCGGACCGCCGTGAGATGTACTTGAGGTCCTCCGACCACTGCCGGGCGAACACACTCAGCGCGGAGGCCACCGGCCCCTGGACACCGCCCTTGCCGTGCTTGTCGGGCTTGCCGTCCCCCTCGTGGCCGCCCTCGGCGATCGTGCCCGCCGAAGCGGCCGCGCTCGGCAGCGTCTTCTCCATCTTCTGGCCGGCCTTGGCCATGCGCTCAGCCGCCTCGCCCGACTTCCGCAGTACGCCGCCGACTCCACCGGGCTTGATGTCCCAAGCCGTCACCACACGCCCCCTAGATCCCCGTCATCCACGCTCTCCGGCGACGGCGCGGTACCCCGCGCCACCGCTCTCGTCCCGGCCTCAGCCGATGTTGTTGACCGCCGCGCGCGCCTTCGACAGCGTCGTCTGCGCCGTGCCGTCATTCTCCTCCAGCGTCGAACGCACCAGCCGGATGATCTCGCGGACCTCGTTCGCCGCCTTGTTCCAGCGGACTTCCTTGCCGTGGTACTCGTCCGAGACCCCGTCGGCCTGGTAGTCGGCCATCGCGGCCTTCACCGCGCGGTCGCGGTCACCGAGGACCCGCTCCAACTGGCCGATGATGATGTGCAAACTGCCCTGCACGTCGGCGGATGCGCCGGTGTCGTACGAACGCCGGTCCTGGTTGCCAGCCATGACTGAGAACTCCCCGTGAGCGATGGAATGAATGGTTGGGCCGCGCCGGTTCCCGTGGCACCAGCGGCTTTACGACAGAGGCGGCGGCTCCAGGCCGTCAGCCGGAGAAGCGCGCCGCCTGGAAGTTCGCCGCGCCCATGTTGCGCTGCGCGTTGTCCGACTGCTCCTGCGTACCCGTCGCGAACGCCTCGTCCATCCCCGCCTGACCACCGAGGATCGACTGGAGCGACCCGTTCAGCGCCGCCGTGATCTCGTCCGCCCGCAGCTTGAACGAGTCGAACGTCGCCTTGCCCGCGCCGTTGAACTTCCCCTCCAACGGCTCCGCCGCCGACACCAGCGCCCGGATCAACGCGCCCAGGTCATCACTCGACCCCGACGTCTGCTTCCCCAGCACGGCAAGCGTCGTCTCACCCATGTCGAACTTCACGAACCCACCCCCGCTTCGGCTTCCGATCCCTCGTGGCGTCACGTCGGCCTCTCGCCCCGCTCACGCCACGTAGCTCATCGAACATACTCTCCCATGCAGCGTTGCAGGCGCAACGAAGTTGCGTGGCCGCTGGCGTGATTCGGCCATCAGGAAGCGCCGTCCGACCGGAGCCCCGGAGACCTCGGTGCCATGAAGCCGATCGGTGCACCGGGCTTCGAGCGTCACCGGCGAGTGGCCCTTGTCCGCCTCCCATCCGGCAGCGGTGGGGGTCGCCGCATCTCTCTTCGGGCCGGCCGCGGAGCATTCCTGCTCTGCACCTCTGGATGCAGGGGCGCCCGTCCGCGTCTTGCCACGCACCACGCTCAACGACTTCGAAGCCTCTGATCACCGCTTTTGGATACGCAGCGGGGCGGCTCCCGGCCAGCTCGGCGAGGCTTGCAGGATCGGCCGGGCCTTCAGGACTCTCGACCGGAATTCTGAACGCACCGATCGGCCCTCCAGGGGCCTGTGAGCGGATGCCAATGCCCACCTGCGTCGGGTTCGTCACCAGACAGGTCGCTAGTCGCGACGAGTCTGTGCGCAGGCGCATGGTGTGCACGTGCGATCGGCAGTCACCCTCGTACCGATCACCGGGTCCGTGAGGATCTGCCCTCGCTGGTCAGGCCTAGTCTGTCGGCATGGATCATCTTCCTTTCGTGCCAGACGACTTCACCGTGCCTCTCGGTCTCGTCGGTGACGGGTTTCGGCTGGAGCCGCTTGGGCCGCGGCACAATGAAGCCGATCACGCCGCCTGGACCTCGAGCATCGCGTACATCCGGTCCACGGCGGACTTCCGGGAGCGGTCCTGGCCGTCGGTCGAGGGTATGAGCCTCGCCGACAACCTGCGTGACCTCGAGGAGCACGCGGCCGACTTCGCCGCGCGGCGGGGTTTTACGTACACCGTGCTGTCGGAGGCGGAGGGGGACGTCGTCGGGTGTCTGTACATCTATCCGGGGCATGACGAGCCGCAGGTTGCCGTCGTGCGGTCCTGGGTGCGTGCGGATCGCCGGGAGCTGGACGGGGTCGTGCGTACGGCCGTTGCCGCCTGGCTGGAGGCGGAGTGGCCCTTCGCGGTTGTTCGGTATCGGTCAGGGGTTTAGAGCCTGGACGTTCGCTCCTCGGTCGGTGAGCCAGGTCGCCAGGTCCGTGCCGGTGAGGCGGTGTCGTGCGTCGGCCCCGTCAGGTCCGCCTCGTCCAGTACGGCGCCCTCCAGGTGTGCGCGGTACAGGTCCGTGTCGATGAGCCTCGCCCCCCGGAGGTCGGCTTCGCAGACGAGGCCCAGGGCGGTGTCCGCGCCGGAGAGGTCGGTGGCCGACAGGTCCAGGCGGACGACGTCCAGGTAGGTGTCGGTTCCGTCCGCCCAGGCTCTGAGGGCCGCGGCGGCCCAGGGGGCGGTGGGCATCCGACCAACCGTCCTCCCGCCTTCCTCCCGGGCGCCGTGCCGCACGTCGTCGGTCAAGGCGTGCGGCGGATCATGCACCACGTGCGCGGGCCGCCCCCGGGGAGGGGGACGTCCGCGGTGACCTCGAAGCCGAGGCGCTCGTAGAAGCGGACGTTGCGTTCGTCGGAGGTCTCCAGGAACGCCGGTACGCCGTCGCGCTCCGCCGCCTCCATGCCGGGGCGCAGCACCGCCCGGCCCAGCCCGCCGCCCTGGCGGGCCGGGTCGACACCCACCGTGCCGAGGAACCACACCGGCTCCGTCGGGCGGTGAGGGCTCAGGGCCGCCTCGCACTCCTCGTACGCGTGCAGGCGGTCGCCGGCCAGCTCCGCGAAGAGCGGGGCGAGTTCGGCGAAGACCGCGCCCGCGTCCGCGGTCTCGGGCGTGGTCCACGCCGCCACCGCGTCGCCGCCGTCGGCCACCCAGACCCGGCCGTGCTCCAGGCCTATGCGCGTCAGGAACAGCTCCTGGAGCCGCTCCACCCGGCGTATGTGGTCGTCCGCCGCCACCGTGTGCCTCGTCCAGGCGTAGTCCGCGAAGGCCCTGCCGAGGGTGCGGACCGCTCGCGGGACGTCCTCGGCGGTCGCGGGGCGGACCTCGGGCGCGGAGTTCGGTGCCACCGGGGCGGTCGCCGTGGCGGTGGTGGTGGTCGTGGTGTCGACGTCGTGCTCGGACACGGATGCTCCTATCGTTCTCGTACACCCGTCCAACGATCAGGGCGTCCGCCTTGTCCCCGCTTCCCGAAGGAACCTCCCGGTCGAGGCTTGCGCCCCGGTGCCGCGCGCCCCCTCAGGCGCTGGTGCGCCGGTTGGCCGGCACGCCGTACGCACGCGCCCCCTCCCGGGGCAGTACCGCCCACATCCGCGCCCCGCCCCCAGGCTCCCGCGCGTCCCCGAACCCCCAGTCCCCGGCGCAGGCGCCCACCACGCACGCCATCAGGGTCAGCGACGCCCGGCGGCGCTCGTCGCAGATCTCGGCGAGCCGCGGGTTCGTGTGCCGCGGGTGGCCGTCGTAGAGCAGCACGCGCAGGGCGCCGCCCCGGTAGCGCAGGCACAGGTACACCTCCCCGTCGGGGGTGAAGCGACATGCGCACAGCGCCAGTTCGGCCACCACCTGGAGCGCGGCGTCGGCCACGTCGCCCAGGCCGTGGGCCGTGAGCACGGTGGCCGCCGTACGCCGCGCGACGGCTGGACTCGTGGCCGCCGCGGGGAGCGTGAGGCTGTACGCGAGGTCGTCCGGGGTCGGGCCGGAACCCGCCCCGAACACGAGCACGTCGTCGACCTGGCGGTCGGGGCAGGCGTTCACTACGGCCAAGGGCATGGCCAACCTCCGGTGTGGGAGTGGGTGAGGCGAGCGGGCCCGTGCGCCGGTCGTGCGCCCCTCTGTCACCGGGCCGCCCGCCCCGTGAGGGACGTCCTGGGCACGGTGACGGTGTGCGCTTCCGGCTGCGCCGAGCGTGAGCGGTACGTCACCGACGGTAGAGGTGCCGGAGTCACAGTGTCCACCCCTTCGGAGATAATTACCCCCACTGCGAGTCGTCCAATAGGCCGCTCACACGGCAGACTTGGGCGCACCCAGCCATGAGAAGGGGCGGTATGCCGACCAGAAGCACACCGACAGAGCGGCAGAAGCGGCTCGGCGCCGAGTTGCGTCGCATGCGTACCGCTGCGGGTGTCACGACGGAGTACGCCGCGGGGCTCCTCGGCATCGACAGGACGCGGCTGTCCAACATGGAGTCGGGCATCCGCCCCGTATCCGCCGACCGCATCCGGACGCTGGCCTGCAACTACGCCTGTGCGGACGGCCGGTACGTCGCCGCGCTCACCGCCATGGCCGAGAACAAGGAGCGCGGCTGGTGGGAGAAGCACCGGGGCACCCTGCCGTCGGGGCTCCTGGACATCGCCGAGCTGGAGTGGCACGCGGCGCGCGTGCGGACCTCACAGGTGCTGCACGTGCCGGGGCTGCTCCAGACCGAGGGCTACGCGCGCGCCGTCTTCGACGCCGTGCTGCCCCCGCTGACGCGACTCGAGGTCGAGCTGCGCGTCGCGCACCGCAGGGAACGGCAGCAGGTCCTCACGCGCCCGGACCCCCTCGCGTACGTGGCGTACGTGCATGAGGTCGCGCTGCGCATGCCGTTCGGCGGGGTCGCGGTGACGCGCGAGCAACTGGGGTACCTCGCCGCCGTGTCGGAGCGCGAGAACGTCGGGGTGCGCGTCATACCGACCAGCGTCGGTGCGTTTCCCGGGGCCGGGCACGCCCTGCTGTACGCGGAGGGGGTCGTGCCGCAGCTCGACACGGTGCAACTGGACTCCGCCCACGGGCCGGAATTCACACATGCCGAGGCACAACTGACGAAGTACCGTGCACATCTCGACTGGTGGGACGGCGCCGCGCTGTCGCCCGCCGGGTCACGCGACCTCATCCGCAAGATCGCCCGTGAACTCTGAGGAGACGCACGCCATGGCCGACATCACCTGGGAAGAGCCCTTCTGCGGTGAAGGGAACAATTGCTTCCGTATAGGCACCGACCCCCAAGGCAACGCCTACATCGCCGTCGCCGGGGCCGAGGACGCGTACCTCACCGACTCCCGCGAAGCGCTGCGCGCCCTCATCCGCGACATCAAGGCCGGCAAGGCCGACCACCTGCTCTGACGGGTCCGCCCGGGGTTCCGTCAGGAGCCCCCAGCCACCGTGCCGCCGTCGACACCCCCGCGCGGGAACGACACCTCCACCCGGCGGTTCTTCTTCCGCCCCTCCTCCGAGCCGTTGTCCGCGATCGGGTAGTCCTCGCTGTAGCCGCGTACGGCGTACGTGACCTCCGGGCCGAGGAAGCCCGCCAGCGCGTCGTGGACGGCTTCGGCGCGGCTCTTGGAGAGCTTTCGGCCGTGCTCGTAGGTGCCGAGGTTGTCCGTGAAGCCGAACACGCGGATGTTCGTGGCCTTCTGCGCCTTCGCCTCCTCCGCGATCGCCTCGATGCGGGCGGCGGCCTCGGGGTTGAGCTTCGCGCTGTCCTTGGGGAAGAGGACCTCCGCCTGGAGCGCGAACTTCACGTCCGTGTTGGTGTCCTCCCGGCGCTCCTCGCCGCCGAGGTCCTCGACGACGGACTTGATGTCGAGGACCTTGGCCGGGGCGAGGGTCGCGCCGTCGGCGAGCTTCAGGCCGGGGCTGTTGGAGTCGACCTCGGGGGGGCGGGAGGTGGTGGTGCCGCCGGGGGGTGTGCTGGGGGCGTCGTCCGCCCGGGCCGGGGCGGGGGCGAGGAGGAGGGCCGCGGTGAGGGTGGCGGTGGTGGCGAACGCGCGGTTGCGAGCGCGGGGCATGTCACTCGCTCCCGGAGAGTTCGATGGGTGCCGGCGGCATCGCCCCGACCTGGAACGTCACCTTGGTGGTCGACTCCGGCGGCGCCGGGAACTGGGCGTACCACTCACTCGTCTGCCCCGGCTTCACACCGCCCGTGAACTTGGTGCAGAGGCAGCGTCCCTCGGTGTCGCGGAGCACGAGATAGCGCTTCTTGCCCTTCTCGTCGACAAGGTTGGCGCCTGCCACGGAGGAGCCGTTCTTGTTCAACTCGCGCTCTTCGCCGCGCCAGTTAGCGGCCGCGAAGAACCGGTTGCCGTTGTTCGTGACCGACCCGGAAACCGTGACGAAGCCACCTTCGTCGCGCACCGCCGACTTCACCGTCAGGGTGATGCTCTCCTCGCCCTTGACCTCGGCCAGCACGTCGTCGGCGGGCTGTTCCTGGCCCTCCTGGCCGTCTTCCTCGTCCTGGCCACCGCCTTGGTCCTGGGTCGAGGAGGCACCGGAGGACGAGTTCTCCTTCTTGGACTTGTCGTCGTCGCCGCCGTCGCCGCCACCGCAACCGGCCACCGTGAGGACCAGCCCAGTAGTGATCGCCACCGCGGTCATTGCCCGGCGGGTCTTCGTGGTGCGCCGAAGCTTCATTTCTACGGCTTCCTTATCTTCCCTCGGAACACTTGTCACTTAGCGAGGTGTACGGAGAACAGGACGGAGGGGTCCGGCAGATCGTCCGGGTCGAAGTCCTCGGGGTCGATCTCGATGGGGTCCTCCTGACCGTCACAGGTGAACTCCACAACGTCACCCGGGTCGATCGGGGCCTCGGCGTCACACCGGGGCTTGATGACGGCGGTGGCCTCGGCCTTCGCGTGCTGCGACTCCGTACCCGGGATGATCGAGTCACCGACGGTGTAGTTGGTGGTCACGCCCACCGCGTAACCCGGGTAGCCGTCGACCTCCGTACTCCCGGCATCGTCGACCGCGGAGTCGTTCTCCGCGGCCAGCGCCTCGGCCGCCTCACGGGCCCCCTCGGCCGTGAACATGTCGCCATCGAGCCAATCGAGCCACTCGTCCCCCTCACCGGTCCCGATCGCCGTACCGAGCCCTTCGGCCAACTCGTCCCGGATCGCCTGCGCCCCCGCCAACGCGGCGGCGTCCGCGGCCGACTGGGCGCCGTTTCGCGCGGAGGCGGCCTGAGCGAACGCGAAGAACGCGAGGGCGGCGAAGAGCAGGATGGCGGTCAGCCAGATGTAGAGAGGGAGCGTCTGCCCCGCGTCAGCGTGGCTCCGGACGCTCCGCAGACGGCGGACACGGCGACTCAGCCACCGATGACGTCGGACACGGCGTCCTGGATGGCACCCGAGATCTGCCCGTCGAGTCCGAGGCCGTCGATGAGGACGAAGATCCCGGCAATCAGGATCATCAACCCCGCGTACTCCACGAATCCCGCCCCGCGGTCCCGCTCCCTGCCCCGGATCCGGCTCATCCGGGAAGCCACGCCCAGCGTCCACGTCACCCACGCCCCCAGCACGCGTTCCTTCAGCACGACGGACGACCTTCCTCTCCCACCCGGTACCCCTTCGGACACCGGTGCCCTTACCGTGACCGACGCCACTGTCGCCAGGGGCAAGGTACGCCACCACACGTGCACCGGCAGAGACTCTGCGCAACCAACGCCCACCCGTACGGGCAAGTTGGCGAGTTCCCTTCCCTCTCAGCAAGGTCACCATGCACCACCGACGGACCGATGAACCGACAGCCGAACGTGCCTTCGGTGACTGTCCCACATCGGTTGCAGCCGCTACCGCGTTTCCCGTACTTCCGAGCCCCGTACCCTTGGCGGGGCACAGCCCCGGGTACGAGGGAACCAGAGCCGCCGAAACGGGAGTTGACGCGGAAGTTGACAGGGGAGGCTGTCGTCCGCCGGGTGCGGGCGGGGCCGGTGCGGTGGTCGTGGAGAGGGGGGCCGCGTGGGGCGGGAGAGCTTTTCTGTGGCGGCAGCCGGGGCGGGGCGCCGGGGCCGGGGCCGTCCGGCGGGCACCCCGTGATCACCTGGCGGCGCGTCACCGAAGCCGACTTCCCCCTGCTGCGGGAGTGGCTTGCCCGGCCGCACGTCGCGCGGTGGTGGCAGCAGGACACCTCCCCGGAGGGGATCGCGCGGGACTTCGGTCCGGCGGCGCGCGGCGAGGAGCCGTTCGAGGACCTGCTGGTGCTCCTAGACGGCACCCCGGTCGCGCTGGTGCAGCGGAGCCGCTTCGCGGACTGCCCGGAGTACGCCGCCGAGCTGGCCGCCCAGGTCGCGCTGCCGGACGGGGCCGTCACCATCGACTACCTGATCGGCGACGCCGCCCTGACCGGGCAGGGCCTCGGCCCCCGGATCGTACGGACCCTCGTGGCGGCCACGTGGACGGACCACCCGGGCGCCACCGCGGTCGTCGTACCGGTCAACGTCGCCAACCGCCCGTCCTGGCGCGCCCTGGAGAAGGCCGGCCTGCGCCGCGTCGGCACCGCCGACCTGGATCCGGACAACCCGGCCGACGAGCGGGCCCACTACGTCTACCGCGCGGACCGGCCGGGCGGGCCCGTCGGCCGGGAGGGAGCCGCGGGCCCCGCCTGAGCCCTCAGTCCCCCAGGATCGAGCCGAAGTCCGAGCCCGAGCCCAGGAACATCCCCGCGGCGATCAGGATCATCGTCGCCGGAAGCATGAACACCAGCGTGACCATCGTGGCCTTGGGGATGGTCTTGGCGGCGCGGCGGCGGGAGTTCTGGGCGTCCGTGCGGCGCATGTCGGTGGCGAGCTGGATGAGGGTCTCCGCGATGGGCGAGCCGAGTTCCTCACCCTGCTGGAGGGCGGAGACGAACTGGGCCACCTGCTCGGAGGAGTTGCGGCGCCGCAGCTCGTCGAAGGCCTGGCGGCGGCTGACGCCCATGTCCATCTGGCGCAGGGTGATGCGCAGCTCGTCCGCCCACGGCCCCTCGTACTTCTCGGCCACGCGGTCCAGCGCCTGGCGGAAGCCGAGCCCGGCCGAGACGACGACGGCGAGGACGTCCAGGAAGTCGGGGAGCGTACGGTCGATGACCTCGCGGCGTTCGCGGACGGCCTGCCAGATGAGGGCGTCGGCGGCCACCGCGCCGAAGACGAGGGTCATCGCCCCGAAGACGGGCTGGCCGTTGGTGAGGAAGACCAGGCCCAGGACCACGCCGAAGGCGCCGTAGACCGCGCGGCGCGCCGCGTAGCGGTCGACGGTCAGGCCGCCGGGGTTGCCGGCCATGTCGATCCTGCGGCGCTTCGCCGCCACCCGCTTGGGGCCCATCATGCGCAGCACCAGCGGCGCGAAGCGCATCCCCAGGCGGTCCACCGCGCCGCCCGCCGCCGAGACGCGCGTCGCCCCGACCTCCAGGGCGACGGCCAGGTCGGGCGGCAGCTTCGCCTCCGCCCGGTACATGCGCAGCCCGAGCAGGCCCCCGGCCACGGCCAGGCCCGTCAGCAGCGCGAGCAGCAGTTCCAGCACCGCGTCCGCCCCTCCCCTCGTAGACCTTCGTAGACCTTCGTAGACCTTCAGACCTCGATCTTGCCCAGCCGTCTGATGACGAAGAACCCCACCGCGTAGAGGCCCAGGGAGATCAGGATCAGGGTCTGGCCCAGGGGCGAGCCCGTCACGCGTTCCAGGGCGCCCTCGTTCGAGGAGTTGATCAGGAGCAGCGAGCCCAGGCCGAGGAGCGGCACCGTGAAGGCCGTGGCGTGGACCTCGGAGAGCATCGTGCGGACCTCGCGCCGGGTCTCCTTGCGGTCCTCCAGGGTCTGGGTGAGGTTGCGCAGGGAGTTCACCACCGAGCCGCCCGCCTTGTTGGAGAGGACCAGCGTCGTCACGAGCACTATCAGCTCCCGGGACGGCAGGCGCTGGGCCAGTTCCTCCAGTGTGTCGTCGATGGAGCGGCCCAGGGCGAGCTGGTGCGCGACGTGGGAGAGCTCCTCGCCCGCGGGCGCCTCCAGCTCCTCGGCGGCCATCGCGAGGGAGGTGCGCAGGGCCAGGCCCGCGGCGGTCGCGTTGGCGAGGATGCGGGCCACGTCGGGGAGCTGGTTGATGAAGGCCTCGATGCGCTTCTGGCGCTGCCAGTTGAGGAAGATGACCGCGCTCCAGACGGCCACGACGCCCGCGATCGGGCCGAAGAACGGGGCCAGGGACGCCGCCGCTGTCAGCCACAGCGCCGCCACCACCGCCATGACGTACGTGAAGAACTCGCCGGGCGTCAGGTCCAGACCCGTGGCCGAGAGGCGCAACTGGAGCTCGCGGCCCAGGCGGGTGCGGCGCAGCCGGCGGTCGACCGCCGTGAAGCGGCGCCGGCGGGCGCCTCCCTCCCCGGCCCCGGACCCGCCCTCGGCGGACAGCCGGTCCACGAGCTCCTGGCGCTGCGCGCGCCCGGACGCGTACGTGTGGACTCCCGCGACGGCCAGGGTGCCGGTGAGGAGCGTGGCGCCCAGGGCGAGCAGCGTGGGGTTGTTCATCGGTGTCCTCGGGTGTCCTCGGGGTCCTCGTGGTCCTCGTGCCTGCTCGGGCCGTGCGGGTGGTGGGGCGCCGCTTCAGGGTCCTGCCGGTGGTGGGGTGCCGCTCCGGGGTCCTGCCGGTGGTGGGGTGCCGCTGCGGAGTCCTGCCGGTGGTCGGGCGCCCCTCCGGGGCCCTGCCGGTGGTCGGGCGCCGCTCCGGGGCCGGTGCGCGTGTCCTCGGGGCCTGGGGTCCTCACCCGATCGCCTCGCGCGTGTCGAGTACGTCGACGGCCTCGGCCACCCCGTACGCGGGCGGCACCGGCTCCCCCGCCACGTACAGCCGCTCGGCGACGGGGCGGGGCAGCGGCAGGTGTTCGAAGTAGCCGTGGACGATCCGGTCGGGGCCGACCGGGTGCGGGACGAAGCGGGTCACGGGCGCGATGCGGAACTGCTGGCGGCCGTGGGAGACGAGCAGGACGATCTCCGCGACCTTGCGGGAGCCGTCGGCGTGGCGGGCCAGCTGGACCACCACGTCCACGGCCGAGTTGATCTGGTCGCGCAGGGCCTCGAAGGGGACCTGGACCTCGGACATGGAGCCCAGGGTCTGGAGCCGGGTCAGCGCGTCCTCCGCGGTGTTCGCGTGCACGGTGGCGAGGGAGCCGTCGTGGCCCGTGGACATGGCCTGGAGCATGTCGAGGGTCTCGCCGCCGCGGACCTCGCCGACGATGATGCGGTCGGGGCGCATGCGCAGCGAGTTCCTGACCAGGTCGCGGATGGTTATCTGGCCCTTGCCCTCGACGTTCGGAGGGCGGGACTCCAGGCGGATGACGTGGTCCTGCTGGAGCTGGAGCTCGGCGGAGTCCTCGATGGTGATGATGCGCTCGTGGGCCGGGAGGAGGCCCGAGAGGGCGTTGAGGAGCGTGGTCTTCCCGGAGCCGGTGCCGCCGCTGACGATGATGTTGAAGCGGGCCCGGACGAACGCCGCGAGCAGCATCAGCATGTGCTCGTCGAGCGAGCCGAGGCCGATCAGCTCCTGGAGCGTGTACGCGCGCGGGAAGCGGCGGATGGTGAGGGTCGCGCCCGTGAGGGCCAGCGGCGGGATGATGACGTTGACGCGCTCGCCGGTGGGCAGCCGCGCGTCGACCATGGGGTTCGACTCGTCGACGCGGCGGTTGACCGTCGAGACGATGCGTTCGATCGTCTGCATCAACTGGTCCTCGGACGCGAAGCGCAGGGGGAGCTGTTCGACGCGGCCCGCCCGCTCCACGAAGATCGATTCGGGGCCGTTGACCATGATCTCCGTGATGGAGGCGTCGGCGAGGAGTGGTTCGAGCACGCCGAGGCCGAGCGCCTCGTCGACGACGCGGCGGATCAGGTGGGCGCGCTCGGCCGCGGAGAGGACCGGGCCCTCGCGGCTGATGATGTGGCCGAGCACCCGCTCCAGGCGGACCCGGCGGTCGGCGGTCGTCAGGGACGACATCTCCGCCAGGTCGATCTCTTCGAGGAGCTTCGCGCGGTACGTCGCCACGAGGCCGTCGTCGCGGCTGGGCGCGGCGGCCTCGACGGGGGACGCGATGCGGGAGCGCAGGCTCATGCGTCAGCCGCCTCCTGTTCCATGGTCGTGGGGGCACTGGGGTTGTCGGGGTCGGCGAGGCCGTCAGGGCCACCGGGGCCACCGGGGCCGCCGGGGCCACCGGGGCCACCGGGGTCGCTGGAGTCGCTGGAGTCGCTGGAGTCGTCGGGATCATCGTTCGGCGTCGTCGGGGTCGTCGTTGGGCATGGTCACGGTCTTCTCGACCTGCCAGTCCGTGCCGACGAAGGGCAGGAGGGTGGGAACCTGGACGGTGACCGTGGCGGTGGTGGTGTCGCCACCGCCTCCGACGGCCACGTCCGCGTCCAGGTCGGCGTCCATCGCAGCGTGGCCCGCCGCCTCGCCGCTGCCGCCCTGGGACGCGACCCGGGCCGCCGCGCGGGCACCGGAGCCCGCCGGGCTCGCGGCGTACCCGACGAGGCCGAGCTGGATGGCGGCGAGGCCGACGAGCAGGAGGATCGGCAGGAAGCCGGCTAACTCCAGGATGGAGACGCCTCGGTCGCCGAAGGCGCGGCGGGGGCGCGCGGGGTGCGGGCGCGCGGGGCGCGGCTGCGTAGGGCGCGGCGGTGCGGCGGGCTCGGAGCCGCTGCCGGGGCGCCCGTTCACCGGGCGCGCGCCCACCGCTCGCCCGGCGCGAGGGGCGGCGCCCGCCCCGGCCCGGGCTTCCGGCTCCGCTCCGGCGGGCAGGCCCGCACAGCGGAGCCGGGCGCGGCGAAGACCCCACGGGTGCCACCCGGGCCGCACGCGGCGAAGGCCACGGCCGGGCCGCACGCGGCGGAGCGCGCACCGGGCGGACCACCGGAACCGGACGCGGCGGTGAACGCGGCGTAAGGCGGCAGCAGAGCGTCGCGGCACGGTCATGGAGCCTCACCACCCTCCATGTCCTCCATCGCCGCCCCCGCCTCCGCGCGCACCGACCAGCCCGTCGTGACGCCGGGGAAGAACACGGGCACCTCGACGTCCACCCGGGCCTTCATCACGTCGCCGTCGGCCGCGCACGCGACCTCGGCGTCCTGCCACGCGCCGGGCAGGTGCTCCTTCGCCGCCGCGTCGCAGGCCCCCGTACCGCCGGACACCGTCGCCACCGCGGCCGCCCGCGCCGCCTCGTCGGCCGCGTTGCCCGCCAGCGAGTACGAGTAGCCGTACAGCGCGCACTGCCAGAGGATGCCGATCACGGCGAGCAGCAGCGGGAACATGCCCGCGAACTCCAGGGTGACCGCGCCCCGGTCCGACTTCGCGGCGCGCCGCAGCCCGCGGCCGCCCTTGCGCCCGGCGCCGGGCTCCGCCTCGACCAGGCCCAGTTCCCCGGCGAGCCCCCACAGGGCCTGCTTGACCGTGGACTTGGCGTCGAGGTCGTGCAGGCGGCCCGCGTCGACGGCGGTGTGCAGCTCCTTGGGCGCGTCCGGCACGGTCGTACGGGCGCCGCGCGTGCCGGTGACGCGGGCGACGAGGGAGGGCTGGATCTCGGTGCCGCGCGTGAGCCGGTTGACGACGGTGACCGTCTCCTCGGCCTTGCGGATCTGGAGCCGGTCCCAGAGGCGGACCATGCGCTTGGCGGCGCGTACGGCCACGACGTCGGGGGTCAGCAGGAGGACGGCCTGGTCGGCCAGTTCCACCACGGCGGCGCTCGCGGTCGTGACGTACGTACCGCAGTCGACGACGACCACGTCGTACCGGCCGCGCAGCGCGTTGACCGTCTGCCGGGCGACGCGCTCGGTGATCTCCTCGGCACGCTCGCCCTCGGCCGGGGCGAGCAGGAGGCCGACGCCGGTCTCGTGGGCGTAGACGGCGTCCTGGACGACGCGCGGGGTGAGGTCGCTGATCGCGGCGAGGTCGGCGACGGAGCGGCGGAACTGCACGTCGAGGTACGAGGCGACGTCGCCGGACTGGAGGTCCAGGTCGAGCAGCGCGGCGCTGCGGCCCGAGGCCTGCGCGGCGAGGGCGAGCTGCACGGCGGTGAGGGTGGTGCCGACGCCGCCCTTCGCGCCGGTCACGGCGACGACCCGGCCCCCGCCGGCGGAGGCCGCGCCGGGGGTGCCGCCGTACAGCTCGACGGCGCCCGAGCCCAGGTGCCGCCGCATGCCCGCCGCCCAGCCCGCGGCGGCCTGGACGCGCTCGGCGAGGGCGTCGTAGGCCGGCGGGTAGGTGACGATGCCGCGGGCGCCGCTGTCCATGGCGGCGGTCAGCAGGGCGGGGCTGGAGTCGGCGGTGACGAGGACGACGCTCACGGCGGGGAAGCGCAGGACGAGGTCGCGGATGAGGTCGAGGGCCGGGACAGGGCCGATGCGCTCGTGCACGAGGACGACCTCGGGCAGCTCGTCGAGGGACTCGGCGGCGAGCTGCGCGAGGGTGTCGAGGAGCGCGGTGGAGTCGGTGACGGGCGCGGCCGGTTCGGCGTCCGGGAGCTGCGCGGCGAGACCGGTCAGGGCCCGGGCGGCGTCCGGGTCGCCGACGGCGGGGAGGATGCGGACGGTCGTCATGGGCGGCCTCCCTGACGCGGTGACGGGCATCGGACCGCACGGACCGCGCGGGGCGGGTGGGGTAGGCGGCGGCGGTCCGGGCGTGGTGGGCGGTGGGGGCCCTGGCCAGGGCCCGACGCGCGGAGACGGCCCGCACGCGGCGAACGGCCGAGGCCTGCGTACGGCGGATGGCCGGGCCCCGCGTACGGCGGACGACGACGGCCCGGACGCGGACGCGGACGCGGTGTCACCGTCAGGCCCGGCGGACGGTGACGACGCGCACCCGGCGGACGGAGGTGGCGCGCACCCTGCGGACGGAGGTGGCGCGCACCCTGCGGACGGAGGCGGCACTCCGCGCAGCACGGGCGGCACTCCGCGCAGCGCGGCCGGAGGCGGCACCCCGCACCCGGCGGACGGCGGCGACGCCCCGCGCGCGGTGACCGGGTGCGGCCGAAGGGACCGTTCATCTGGCGGCTCCCCTACTTGTCCTCGTCGAGGGTGTACGTACGGTCGCCGCGCGGGATGTCCGTGTCGCCGCCCCGGCCCACCAGGGCGAGCCGGACGTGCGAGGCGAACGACTCCGCGTACGCGACGCGCTGGGCGTCCCGCGTGTCGAGGGCGAACGTGATGGGCACGGCCTCGTCGGCGCGGCGGCGGCCGCGGTCGTCGTCGCGGTCGCGGTCGAGGGCGGTCAGCTTGCCGACGTCGATGACCTTGGCCCCCTCCACGATGACCTTCGACTGGTCCTTGCCGCCGTCGTTCTCGGCCTTGAAGGTGGCGTAGATGTTGACGGTCGACCCGGGGGTGATCTTCCCGGCGACGCCGGTGGCAGCATCGATCATGATGGCGATCTCCTGCTGGCCGGGTTCGAGGCGGGGCCGTTCCACGATCATGTCGCTCTGCAGCAGGGAGCCCTTCTGGAGCCGCGTGACGGCAATCTTCCCGCGTATCTCCCTCAGATCGGTGACGGCGTTGTCCGACAGCCACCGCTCGGGCATCTCGACCTTCTTGAACTGGCCGGGCTCCAGCTCCTTGTAGGGCGCAATGTCCGTCTTCAGCTCGTACGCCTCGGTCTCCGGCCCGACCTTCGAGTTCACGTCGCGGATCACCGAGAGGACGCCCGCGAAGGCTCCGATCGCGCACAGGACCGACAGGACCATCAGGATGACACCGCGGCGCTGGCGTGCGTTCATGGGCCGGACTACCTACCTCGTTCGTTCGTACGGCGAGTGCGTGTGGCTACGGCGGTGAGCGGGGCGGCGCGTGAGCCGGTGGGGCCCGGGCGGAAGGGGGCCTAGGTGGCGCCGCGGGGGAGCAGCGCCCGCGCCCCGGAGGTCACCTCGGGGGCGGCGACGACCCGTTCGGACGGCGGGAGCAGCGGCGCGGCGCAGAACGCGCAGCGGTCGCCGATGAGTTCGAGGCCGCACCAGTGGCAGTCCTCCCTCCGTACGGAGGACACGAGCTGGTAGAGCACGGAGATGTCCGGGATGGCCGCGGCGAACTCGACGAGCCTGCCGGTGGCCCACCACCGTGCGGCCTCGCCGGAGAGCCGCGCCTCGGTGACGGCCTGCGCCTGCCAGGCGGGCGCCAGGGTCTCCGTCACCCACCCGGCCTGGAGCTGCCCGGCGGCGTACGTGAGCTGCGTGGCGAACCCGGGCCCGGACGGCACGGCGCCCCCGCCCACCTTCACCAGCTCGGGGGTGGGCGCGGCCAGCACGGCGAACTGGCTGCCCGGCACCCAGGACTTGGCGTGCGACCGCAGGGTCACGGGCACGCGGTCCAGCTTGGCGACGGAGCCGAGGACGGCGCCGGCGTAGATGTAGTGGCTGAGCAGCCGGGCGGCGGAGGCGAGCACGCCCGGACTGAAGTCGCAGATGGACAGCTGCCGCAACTGCAGGGCGAGTACGGAAAGCCCGAGCGGCGGCAGCTCGCTCCGGATCAGCGCGATCCGGTCGCTCTCGAGGACGGCCCGCACGGCGTGCAGCCGGTGCCGTACGGCCTCCGGCAGGGACGCGGGGCACAGCACGATCACGTACCCGTGGTACTCGACGAGCTGGTGCGCCTCGGTGATCGCCTGGTCCAGGGAGTACGACTTGGGCGACTTCACGGCGCTCTGCAGCACGGCGGCGGACGGGGTATGGCGATCGGGCGAAGGCAGCACCAGCTCGGAGCTGGTGACGGCTATCGCGGTCGGCATGCGCGCACCTCCGGCTCCCGAGTCCCACACTCCCGTCGGCACGCCCACGTCCACGTGCGCTCCTCCTGCGGAGCACCATATCCACGCGGAGCCCGGCCTAACACCCAACTTCCCACTGTTCACTCACGGGTTGACGAGATCGCTGCGGCGCCGCGTTGCTCGCGCGCCCTCTGGCCTGAAGAAGCCGTTCTCCTGCACGGCGCCGCCGTGGGTACGAGCTGCGAAGCCGCAGGTGGCCGCAGCGAGGCCTACAACCCTGCACCACACCGCCTGCGGCCCGACCACTCCGCCGGAGGCCCACCAGAGGTGCCTGGCGGTCCCCCATACACTCTCGGGCTGCCCTTGCAGAGAAGGCGGCAGTGAGGTCAATCTGACCGAACAAGGCCAGGAAGATCGACCAGGTACCGATTGTTCCGCAGTTCTCCGTGCGCAGAATGCAGCACCGAAAGGGCAGCATGAAGCGCCCGCGTCGGCATTTCATCGAAGTCACGCAAAGAGACTCGCGATGATTTTTCCGAGAAACTGTAGGTCATCTCCACGGTACCATCGCGTCGCACCGTCGTAATCGCATCCTGGGTCTGCGACGACTCCACAAACGCCGCACCCGATGATGCAGTCTCCCGATGCATCTGCACAATCATCAGGACAAAGTCGATGACGGGCAGGCCAGGCGTTCTGAGATGGATTTCATTCTCCCCGTCATCGAGAGCTACATCGACGTGGAAGCAGCGAAAGGTCAAATCGTCGGCGGTCAGCGCGCGAGCAGATCGACCCGAGAGACCGTCGGGCTTCCAGGAGGGATCGTCAACTCGGGGAGTGAACCTGAATTTCATCATCTTCGCCACCTAGTACATGAATTTTGGCATTACAGTGACGAAGTTACCTACACCGTCAACGACAATCCTCATGCCATTTTGCCCCATCGCCCCAACCTCGACATCCCCGAAGTCTTGACCGATGTAATGCCCACCTCGGGGGTCGGACCGTGTTACTTTCCTCGGCCGGACTTGCCTGCTTGTGGGCGCCCGGGACGCTTCGTCTTCCGCCACGCCGTCTCACGCAAGGTCACCGCGCACACCCCCTTGACATCCGTATTGGTCTGGACCAGCTTGGACGACCAAGCGGTGGCCGCCGTCCCCCTCCCGGCCCTTCGCGGGCCCCTCCCCCACATCCCCCCACCGGAGGCAGAAGTGGACCGCGCACGCACTCAGGTACGCAGAAGGACGAGGACCAGCGCCCTCACGGGGCTCGTGGCCGCGCTCGGGCTCGCGGTCGCGGGGCTCGCCACGGGCGGGGCCGGGACCGCCGACGCGCGAGACGCCGGCGCGGCGGGTTCCCAGGGCAGTGGGGTCGCACAGACGCGGGCCGTGCCCAAGCACGCCGTCACCGGCTACTGGCAGAACTTCAACAACGGCGCGACCGTGCAGCGGCTCAGCCAGGTGCAGAACCAGTACGACATCATCGCCGTGGCCTTCGCGGACGCCACCGGGCAGCCGGGGCAGGTGACGTTCAACCTCGACTCCGCCGGGCTCGGCGGGTACACCGTCGCCCAGTTCAAGGCCGACATCAAGGCCAAGCAGGCGGCCGGGAAGTCGGTGATCATCTCGGTCGGGGGCGAGCGCGGGACCGTCTCCGTGAACAGCCCCACCGCCGCAGCCAATTTCGCGAACTCCGTGTACGCGCTGATGCGCGAGTACGGCTTCGACGGCGTCGACATCGACCTGGAGAACGGGCTCAACGCCACCTACATGACGCAGGCCCTGCGCTCCCTCTCGCAGAAGGCCGGGCCCGGGCTCGTCCTCACCATGGCCCCGCAGACCATCGACATGCAGTCCCCGTCCAACGCGTACTTCAGGACCGCGCTGAACGTGAAGGACATCCTCACCGTCGTCAACATGCAGTACTACAACAGCGGCTCCATGCTCGGCTGCGACGGGAAGGTGTACTCGCAGGGGTCCGTGGACTTCCTGACCGCCCTCGCCTGCGTCCAGCTGGAGAACGGGCTCGCCCCCTCGCAGGTCGGGATCGGTACGCCCGCCTCGCCGCGCGGCGCCGGGTCGGGGTACGTCTCGCCCACCGTCGTGAAGAACGCCCTGGACTGCCTGGCCCGCGGCACCAACTGCGGCTCCTTCAAGCCGTCCAGGACCTACCCGGGCATCCGCGGCGCGATGACCTGGTCGACCAACTGGGACGCCCTGAACGGGAACGCCTGGTCCAACGCCGTGGGGCCGCACGTCCACGCACTGCCGTAGGCCCGTCGGCACGGTCCCGTCCGTCGGTACGGTCCCGTCCGTCGGCCCGGTCCCGCCGCCGGTCGGCCCCGTCCCGTCCGGCGTCCGTCCGAGCAGCGCCGCCGCTCCCCCGGCGGCGCTGCCGCGCCTCACCCTCCGGTCAGAAGAAGCTGCTCCAGTCCTGGTCCGTGATCTGCTTGACGCACAGCACCAGGAACAGCACGCCCGCGATCACCAGCATGCCGTTGCTGATCCAGCCGTTGCGCCACTGCGCGGGCGTACGGGAGGAGTTCAGCAGCCAGATCAGGGTCAGCGCGAGGAACGGCATGAAGGCCGCGCCGAGTACGCCGTAGATGATGATCAGGCGGAACGGCTGGCCCTCGAAGAGCAGGATCATCGGGGGGAAGGTCAGCCAGAGGAGGTAGGCGCGGAAGGGCAGCGAGCGCTCGCGGGCGCCGGAGGCCACCTCCTCGCCGGACCGGCCCGCCGCGCCCTCGCCCGCCGCGCCGGCCGCGGGCGTGGACGGCCCGTCCGCCACGGGCGTCGGTGCCCGGTCCGCCGCGGGCACGGCCCGGCCCTCGGCCGCACGAGGGCCGTCCCCGGTGGCCGGGGCCGCGCCGTCGCCCCGTACAGCGGGCTTGCGGTAGTGCTCGACGAAGTCCGCGAACATCAGGCTCACGCCGTGCCACACCCCGATCAGCGACGTGAAGGACGTCGCGAAGAACCCGATCAGGAACAGCTTGGCCGTCGCCGTGCCGTACTCCTTCTCCAGGATGTCGCCGAGCTGGACCAGCCCCTTGTCGCCGCTGGCGATGGCGACGTTCGCGGAGTGCAGCATCTCCGCGCCGACGAAGAGCATCGCCACGACGAAGACGCCGGTGGTGACGTACGCGACGCGGTTGTCCAGGCGCATCACCTTCATCCAGCCCGGGTGCGTCCAGCCCTTGGCGTTGACCCAGTAGCCGTACGCGGCCAGCGTGATCGTGCCGCCGACGCCGCCGATGAGGCCGAGGGTGTTGAGGACCGAGTCCTTCTCGTCGGGCAGGACGGGGAGCAGGCCCGCGAAGGCGTCGGGGAGGTTCGGGGTGACGCGGATCGCCAGGTACACGGTGACCACGAACATGACGCCGACCAGGACCGTCATGACCTTCTCGAACACCGCGTACTTGTTGAACCAGACGAAGACGAGGCCCACGACGCCGGTGCACATCGCCCACCACTTCAGCCCCATCACATCGGGGAACAGGGCCTGGAGCGGCAGCCCCGACGACGACATCGCTGCGGCGCCGTACGCGAAGCCCCACACCACGACGTAGACGACGAAGAACCACGTCGTCCAGCGGCCGAGGCTCGCCCAGCCGTCGAAGAGCGTGCGCCCGGTCGACAGGTGCCAGCGGCCCGCCGCCTCGGCGAGGGAGATCTTGACGACGCAGCCGATGACGGCGGCCCACAGGAGCGTGTAACCGAAGTTGCTGCCCGCGATCAGCGTGGCGACCAGGTCACCGGCGCCGACGCCGGTCGCGGCGACGACGATGCCGGGACCGATGTACTTCCAACTGGACTTCCGGGGCACGGAGGCGACGTCCCCGGCTGTGCTGGGTCCACCCTTGGTTTCGGCCATGCGATCAAGAAAGCGTATGGGTGGGTGGCGCACAAGGGGTCGTGCGCGGGGTGCGTGCGGGGCGCGCGGGTGGCGCGGGGCGCCGGTGCAGGTCGGGAGCGGGTCCGTAGCGGATCGGGGGGCGGGACGGGAGGCGGGTCGGGGGGTGGGGTGGAGTGCGGGAGTCGACTCAAAGCTGTATTGACCAGAACATGCCATCCCCTGACCATGGGCTAGCTCACCGGCACACCGACCGGTTCACCGCACCACATGCGTCGCAGTGCACCACCCCCCCACCCCCACAGGAGCATTCATGCGACTTCGCATACGCGGAAAGAGATCAGCGGCCATCGCCGCCGTGCTCGCCCTCGCGGTCGCCGCGCCCATCAGCGCCGACGCGACCGACTCCGCCTCCCCGTCGGCCAGGAAGGCCGCGGCCGCCACCGCGGCCGACGAGGACGTCCGGCAGTACTCCATCCCCGGGCCGTCGACGCCCGCCGCGCGGACGGCGATCGCGGCGACCGGCGTGTCCGTCGACGAGGCCGGCGAGCACGCCGTCGTCGTCACCGCGGACGCCGCCCAGGCCGCGCGGCTGCGGGCGCTCGGGTACACGCTCAAGGCGCTGCCCAAGCCACCGGCGCGCACGGACGGCGAGCGCGCCCGCGTACGGGACTTCCCGCCCGCCGACTCGCGCTACCACAACTACGCGGAGATGAACGCGGAGATCAACCAGCGCCTCCAGCAGTACCCGAACCTCATGAGCAGGCGTGTGATCGGCAAGTCGTACCAGGGCCGGGACATCGTCGCCATCAAGATCAGCGACAACGTCGGCACGGACGAGAACGAGCCCGAGGTCCTCTTCACCCACCACCAGCACGCGCGTGAGCACCTCACCGTGGAGATGGCCCTCTACCTGCTGCGCGAGCTGGGCGCCGGCTACGGCAGCGACGCGCGCGTCACCAAGATGGTCAACGAGCGCGAGATCTGGATCGTGCCGGACCTCAACCCGGACGGCGGCGAGTACGACATCGCCTCCGGCTCCTACCGGAGCTGGCGCAAGAA
The DNA here is from genome assembly GCF_030010595.1 of Streptomyces sp. CC224B. Classification (NCBI taxonomy): domain Bacteria; kingdom Bacillati; phylum Actinomycetota; class Actinomycetes; order Kitasatosporales; family Streptomycetaceae; genus Streptomyces; species Streptomyces sp. CC224B. The sequence continues at coordinate 55,902 of NZ_JASCXL010000055.1, forward strand.
CCGCCAGCCGAACTCCGGTTCCACGGCCGTCGGTACGGACATGAACCGCAACTGGAACTACCGGTGGGGCTGCTGCGGCGGCTCCTCCTCCAGCCCCGGTTCGGAGACCTACCGCGGGCCGCGCGCCGAGTCCGCGCCCGAGGTGAAGGTCGTGGCCGACTTCGTGCGCAGCCGGGTCGTCGGCGGCAAGCAGCAGATCAAGGCGGGCATCGACTTCCACACGTACAGCGAGCTGGTCCTGTGGCCGTACGGCTACACGTACGCCGACACGGCCCCCGGCCTGACCCAGGACGACCGCGACGCCTTCGCCACCGTGGGCCGCAAGATGGCCGCGAGCAACGGCTACACGCCCGAGCAGTCCAGCGACCTCTACATCACGGACGGCTCGATCGACGACTGGCTGTGGGGTGACCAGAAGATCTTCGGCTACACCTTCGAGATGTACCCGTCCTCCGCGGGCGGCGGCGGCTTCTACCCGCCCGACGAGGTCATCGAGCGCGAGACGTCCCGCAACCGGGACGCTGTGCTCCAGCTCCTGGAGAACGCGGACTGCATGTACCGGTCGATCGGGAAGGAGCAGCAGTACTGCGCCGGCGGCGGCCGCTGACGGCCCCCACACCGGGCTGACGCCCGACCGACCCGCACCTGACGGCGACCACCCAGCCCGCGACGCCCCAGCACGGCGAGGCCGTTCCCCCACGGAACCCCTCGCCGTGCTCTGCCGCGTCTCATTCCTCCCTCGGCCGCCCGAGTCGCGGCGCCCCGCCGGGCAGCGCCGTGCCGCCGTCACACCGGTACACGTCCCGCCGCGTACCGGCACCGGGCGTGTGCGTGATCACTCGCAGGAAGGGTTTTGCGGGGGTCGCGCATATCCGGGCAGGGGGTGCGCAGTCTCTTCGCGGATGATCCGACGAGCGGATTTCCCGCTCACCGGACAGAGAGGAAGCCCTCTGTGAACGCGATGGATGCGATTACCTCGAAGTTCGATCTGCCCTATGTGTCCGAGGTGATCGAGTTCGCTGACCTGGCAGATCTCGGCCGGCTGCTGCCGGGGACCGCCCGGCAGCGTGCCGCGCTGGCCGCCGCGGGTGTGCTGACCGGCGCCTTGCTGTTCCTGGCGGCGGGTGCCGCCAGGAAGGCCGCCGGGCCCCGGTGCCGCTGCGGCAGCGCCCACGCCCCCGTGCCTCACGTGCTGCACCGGCTGCGCGACCGCCGGGCGCGGTTGCGCGGATGTCCCGTACGGACCGTGGGGACAGGGTGCTGACACGGCGGCGGGCGGCAGGAGGCTGCCGGTAGGCCGTCGCGGGCCGTCGTAGGCCGACGGTGGATCCCAGGTGGATCGCCGGCAGGCCTTCGGGGGTCGTGCGCGGACGGGGGCGCGGGCGGTGTGCCCGGCGCCCCCGTCCGCGTACCGGAGGGCGGAGCGGGGCGGGTCAGACGAAGAGGCTCACCACCGCGGCCACCGCGAAGCCCGCCAGGGACAGGACCGACTCCAGGACCGTCCAGGTCTTCAGGGTGTCGCGCTCGGAGATGCCGAAGTACTTCGCCACGATCCAGAAGCCGCCGTCGTTGACGTGCGAGGCGAAGATCGAGCCCGCCGAGATGGCCATGATGACCAGGGCCGTGAAGGCGTGGGAGTAGTCGCCCTCGGCGAGCAGCGGGGCGACGATGCCCGCGGTGGTGACGATGGCGACGGTCGCCGAGCCCTGGGCCACGCGCAGCACCAGGGAGATGAGGTAGGCGAGGACGATGACGGGCAGGCCGACGTCGTTGAAGGTGTCGGCGAGGGCGCCGGCGACGCCGCTGCCCTTGAGGACGGCGCCGAAGACACCGCCCGCGCCGACGACGAGGAGGATGTTGCCGACGGGCTTGAGGGACGCCGTCGACACCGTCTCCAGGGACTTGCGGGACCAGCCGCGGCGGATGCCGAGCAGGTAGTACGCCATCAGCAGCGCGATCGTCAGGGCGACGAAGGGGTGGCCGAAGAACTCGATGACGGAGCGGGCCGTGGAGGGGTCGAAGGCGATGGAGGAGAAGGTCGCGAGGAGGATCAGCAGGAGCGGGGTGCCGATGATGAGGAACACCGTGCCGAGCGCGACCGGCTGCTCCGTCGGCGTCAGGCCCTGCGCCCGCTGCTCCGCGGCGACGGCCGCCTTGGCCTCCTCGGAGGCCTCCAGCATGTCCTGCGGTACGGGGACGAAGATGCGCTTGCCGACCCAGGCGGAGAACACCCAGGCCGCGAGGACCGCCGGGACGCCGCAGACGACGCCCATGAGGATGACCCAGCCGAGGTCCACCTTGAGCAGGCCCGCCGCGGCGACGGGGCCGGGGTGCGGGGGCAGGAAGGCGTGCGTCATGGACAGGCCCGCGAGCAGCGGCAGGCAGTACAGGAGGATCGACTTGCCGCTGCGCTTGGCGGCGGCGTAGACGATGGGCGCGAGCACGAAGATGCCCACGTCGAAGAAGACGGGGATGCCGAAGATCAGGCCGGTGAGACCCATGGCCACGGGGGCGCGCTTCTCGCCGAAGAGGGCCAGGAGCCGGGTGGAGAGGACTTCGGCGCCGCCGGAGACCTCCAGGATCGCGCCGAGCATCGTGCCGAGGCCGATGATGATCGCCACGTGGCCGAGGATGCCGCCCATGCCGGACTCGATGAGCGAGACGGCGTCCGACTTCTGGACGGTGCCGAACAGCTCGGTGACCGACAGGCCCGCGGCGAGGCCGACGGCTATGGAGACGGCGAGCAGGGCCACGAACGGCTGGAGCCTGACCTTGATGATCAGGAAGAGCAGCAGCAGGATGCCGAGGGCCGCGACGGTCAGCAGCCCCGCCGTGCCGTCGACGAGGGCCAACAGGCCACCGGTGTGCGGGGTTTGTGGCGCGTCGGCGGCCAGTGCGGTGAGGGCGCCGGAGGGGCCCTGGGGGACGAACGGGGACATCTTTGACCTCGTACTCGTGACTGCGCTAAGTGCATGGGGCTTTCGGGCAGGGGGGATCGCGGCGGGGCGCCCCGGGGGTGGCGGGCGCCGCGCCGTGACGACGGGTGTGCGGCGGGGAGTGGTGCGGGGGCGGGGGGGGCGGGGGGGGGGGGGGGGCCGCGGCCCCCGGGGGCCCGGGGGGGGGGGGGGGGGGCGGCCCGGGCCGGGCGGGCGCGGGCGGGGGGTGGGGCCCGCGGCCCGCGGCGCCAGGTGGTTCAGCGGCGGCTCAGCCGAGGACGGCGAGCGCGTCGATCTCGATGAGCAGGCCCTTGGGCAGGCCGACGTAGACCGTGGTGCGGGCGGCGGCGGGGGCCGTGAGGCCCTGCTCCTCGAAGTACTGGTTGTAGATCTCGTTCATCTCCGCGAAGTGGTCGACATCCGTGAGGTAGACGCGCATCATCATCACGTCGTCCCAGGTGGCGCCGCCTTCTTCGAGGACGGCCTTGACGTTGGCGAACGTCTGCAGGGTCTGCTCGCGCAGGGTGGGCCCGGCCGGGGTCGGGGCCTTGCCCTCCTCGGCGGGCAGGAAGCCGACCTGGCCGGCGACCTGGAGGATGTTGCCCTTGCGCACGCCGTGCGAGAACTTCGCGGGCGGCGTGGTGTGGGTGGGGGGCGTGATCGCGGTCTTCTCCGCGCCGGTGGTGCTCTGCGTGCCAGCGGGGGTCTGGGGGTTCTCGCTCATGAACTTGCTTCCTTGATAGGGGCCTTGCCGGAGTACTCCCGGCTGATCGCCTCCGCCGTGCGGCGCACCAGCGGGAGGAGGGTGAGGAGTTCCTCGGCGGTGACGACGACGTTCGGCGCGGACACCGACATGGCGGCGACGACGCGGCCGTCCGCGCCCCGGATGGGCGCGCCGACGCAGTTGATGGACTCCTCGTGGCCACCGAGGTCGGTGGCCCAGCCCTGTTCGCGCACCAGCGCGAGCTCCTTGAGGAAGGCAGCCGCGTTGGGCGTCGAACGGGACGTGTACGTGGGGTAGTCGAGCTTCTCGGCGAGGGCGCGGCGCTCGGCCTCGGGGAAGTCGGCCAGGAGCAGCTTCGCGACGGCGGCGACCGTGATGGCCACGGGCTTGCCGATGCGCGAGTACATGCGGACCGGGTAGCGGCTCTCGACCTTGTCGATGTAGACGACCTCGCCCTCCTCGTACACGGCGAGGTGGACCGTGTGGCCGCACTTCTCGTTCAGCGCGAGGAGGTGGGGGTGGGCGATCTCGCGGACGTCGAGGTGCTCGACGGCCTCCTGGGCGAGCGCGAAGAGCCGGGCGCCGAGGCGGTAGCGCTGGTCGGACTGGCGGAAGACCAGGCCGTGTTCGTGCAGGGTGCGCAGCAGGCGCAGGGCGGTGGACTTGTGCACTCCGAGGCGGTCGGCGACCTGGCCCAGGTCGGCGGGGCCCTCGGCGAGCAGCGGCAGGATCGACAGGGCTCGGTCGACGGTCTGGCTCATGGCGTACGTACCTCCTCGGCGGCCCCCGGGCGGCGCGGGTCGGCCGTCCAGCCGGGGCCAAGGCGCAGTGTCTCCCAGGCGGCGGGGTCCAGGGCGGCGAGCGCGTCGGCGTGCGCCATGGACAGGGGCGCCGCGAAGCGGCTCGTTGAGGGGTGGTGGTCGGGAGACGGGCGGGCAGGGGGCATGGCGAGGTCGCCCGGCACGGTGAGGGCGGCGGCGGCCATCAGGTGCCCGTGGCGCAGCCGCCGCTCGGCGGACAGGCCGCGCAGGGTGGCGGAGAGGTAGCCGGCGGCGAAGGCGTCCCCGGCGCCGACGGGCGCGACCACGTCCACGCGCAGGGCCGGGACGAAGGTGGCGGTGTCGCGTCCGGTGCCCGGGTCGGCGGCGAAGACGGTGGCGCCCTCGGCGCCCTGCTTGACGACGAGTTGGGCGGGCTCGGGCAGCGCGGCGCGGATGGCGGCGGGTCCGCCGGTGATCCCCCAGGCGGCCGCGGCCTCGTCGGCGCCGACGAAAACCAGGTCGGCGCCGCGCGCCAGGTCGAGGAGCACGCGGGGGCTCTCGCCGCCGCTCGGCCACAGGCCGGGCCGGTGGTTGACGTCGAAGGAGACGAGGGAGCGGCGGCCGGGCGCGCGGCGGCACAGCGCGCGGACGAGGGCGAGGCAGTCGGCGGAGAGGGCCGCGGTGATGCCCGACAGGTGGAGCACGCGGCCGCACCACAGCGCCTCGGGCGCCACGGTGTCCGGCGCCATGGCCGAGGCGGCCGATCCCGCGCGGTAGTAGACGACTTCGTGGGCGTCGGTGTCGCGGTCGTCGGCGGTGCGGAAGTAGATGCCGGTGGGCCGGCGCGGGTCGCGCCCCACGGCGGAGGTGTCGACCCCGTACGCCCCGATCGCCTCGACGAGGTGGTCGCCGAACCCGTCGGCGCCGACGCGGCTGACCCACCGGGTGCGGTGGCCGAGGGCGGCCAGTGCGCACACGACGTTGGACTCGGCGCCCCCGATCCCCCGCTCGAAGGCGGGCACGTCGGCGAGGCGCCCGGGGCGGGTGGGCAGGAAGGTGACCATGGACTCGCCGAGCGCGACCACGTCGACCGCGTCGGCCGCGTCGCCCGCGTCGATCGGGGTGGCGTCGGGGGCGGGGCTGCCGCCGGGGGCGGAGGTGGGGCTGGGGGCCTCGGGGGCGCCGGTGGCATCGGGGGCCTTGGTGGCGCCGGGGGCTGAAGCGGAGCCGGGTGCGACGGGACCGCCAGGGGCGGAGGCGGAGCCGGGGGCCTCGGTGGCACTGGGGGCTGAGGAGGAGCCGGGCGCGGCGGGACCGCCAAGGCCGGAGGCCGGGTCCGGCGCGGCAGCGGCGCCGGGGGCAACGGACCCACCAGGGCCGCGTCCGGCCGCACCCTCGCCGCCCTCGCCCGCACCCCCGCCCACCAAGGCCTCAGCCACGCCCCCACCGGGCACCGCCCCGCCCGCGCCACCGCCCGCGGCGGCCCCGGTCGTGGCAGCCCCGGCCGTGTTGGCTCCGGCCGTGTCGGCCCCGGTCGTGTCGCCGGTCGCGTCTCCGCCTGCTCCGGTCACGTCTGGTGTCAGCCCTTCGCTCGTCGTCGCCGGTCGTCGCCGGTCCCGCCGGACCTCGGGGCCCGGAGGCCCGAAGGCCCGAAGGCCCTGAATCCCGGAGCCCCGAAGGCCCGAGGGCTCGGAGCCCCGGACGCCCGGAGGCCTGGAGGCCTGGAAGCCCAGGGGGTCGAAGGCCCGGAAGCCCCGGGGCCCAGGGGCCCGTAGCCGTTGACCGTGCGTTGGCTCGGATGTTAGACAGCAGTAAGCGACATACGCAATGAACGTTGCAGTATATGCAACGCACCTCGTGAGGAGGCGCCCATGGCCGCCGAGACGCCCGCCAAGACGTCCAGGGAGGCTGCCGCGGAGACATCCGCGGGCACGTCCGCCGCACGCGCCGCGAGCGCCCTCGCCCGCCTGGCCGAGGAACGGGTCGACCACCGTTTCAAGGGGCTGCCGCCCGACGCCGCGGGCCTCACGGTCGGCGAGCTCGCCGCCCAGCGCCGCAACCTCTTCACGGACGGCTTCACCACCCCCGTCCTCGCCCTCTCCGCCGAGCGCCTGGAGCACAACCTCGCGCTCATGGAGGCGTACGCGGCCCGCCACGGCCTCGCCTTCGCGCCGCACGGCAAGACGTCCATGGCGCCCCGGCTGTTCCACCGCCAGATCGAGCACGGCGCCTGGGGCATCACGCTGGCCGTGCCCCACCAGGTGCGGGTGGCGCGGGAGTTCGGCATCCGGCGGATCTTCCTCGCCAACGAGCTGGTCGACGCGGCGGCCCTGCGCTGGCTCGCCGGGGAACTCGACCAGGACCCCGAGTTCCGCTTCATCTGCTACGTCGACTCCGTGCGCGGCGTGGAGCTGATGGACGCCGCGCTGCGCGGTGCCGGGGCCCGCCGCCCCGTCGACGTGGTCGTGGAGCTGGCCGCCGGTGAGGGCGCGCGCACCGGCGCCCGCACGGAGGCCGACTGCGCGGCCGTCGCCGACGCCGTCGCGGCCGCCGCGACGCTGCGGCTCGTGGGGGTCGCCGGGTACGAGGGCGAGGTGCCGGACGCCACGCCCGAGCGCGTGGGCGCCTGGCTGCGGCGGCTCACCGCGCTCGCCGCCGACTTCGACGCGGCCGGGCGCTTCCCGGCGAAGGGGCCGGACGGGCTCGACGAGATCGTCGTGAGCGCGGGCGGTTCCGCCTGGTTCGACGCGGTGGCCGACGCGTTCGCCGCCCTGCCCCCGCTCTCGCTGCCCGCCCTGAAGCTGCTGCGCTCCGGGGCGTACGTCTCGCACGACGACGGCCACTACCGGCACCTCACGCCGTTCAACCGGGTGCCCGAGGAGGGTGCCCTCCACCCCGCGTTCCGGCTGTGGGCGCAGGTCGTCTCCCGGCCGTCGCCCGAGCAGGCCTTCATCAACGCGGGCAAGCGGGACGCGGCGTACGACCTCGACCTGCCCGAGGCGCAGGCCGTGCGGCGGGACGGGGTGGAGCGGGTGGCGGCCGGGGTGGAGGTGCACGCGCTGTCCGACCAGCACGGGTGGCTCCGGACGGCGTCCGGCGCGGACCTCCAGGTGGGGGACTGGGTGGGGCTCGGGCTCTCCCATCCCTGTACGGCCTTCGACAAGTGGCAGCTCATTCCTCTGGTCGAGGCGGACGGCACGGTCACGGACTACATCCGCACGTACTTCTGACCCCTCGCGGCGCGCCCCAGACCCGCCCCTTTCCCGAAACCAAGGGCTGCCGCCCCTGGACCCCGCTCGATCGGCCTTCGGCCTCGTCCTCAATCGCCGGACGGGCTGGTTCTAGCCCGTCCGGCGATTGAGGA